>JAIZWL010000006.1 GCA_021498125.1 Candidatus Thorarchaeota archaeon
TGTTTGTAGGAGTTTAATTACTCCCGGCCACAAGTCACGTATGACCTTCACTCTGATGGTGAGGTTGTTATTGCCCACTGCCGTTGGTGGGCGGACTATGGACCTCCTGTCCAAGAAAGTCCAACTTACAATCAACGATATCCGTGGATAGAATTAGAGATTGAAACGCCGCAAACAAAATATATACGATATGCCGATCGTTGTCAGGTCAATGCGTTTCAGTCTTTATTCGGTTAGCTCCCATAATCTGAAGATTTTGACTTCTTTTTTAGAGGCGATCTGCATGGCGTAGATATTACTGAGGATTCTGGGTGTGTATTCTGTAACTATTGCAATGTGATCATTCTTCTTCTGCTACGTTTATCCCCAGTTTCTTTTCCATATCTTGAATTATTTTCTTGCAAGATTCTTTCTCTTCAGCAGTGAGTTTCATTTCTGCTATTAACTTGTCCACCAGCATAAATGTTCGTATGAGGCCGACTTCCTCGACTATTTGTTTGAGGCCATACTCTTCAACGATCCGCTTGAGGCCTATTTCTCTGATAACGTTCTCAGGTCCGAAATCATCGATCAATTCTCTGAGTGTGGCGACCTCGTTCATATTCATCTCCTATTAGTAGGGTCTTTTCTTTCGAACTAATGGTGATTTTATTTTTCTTAATTATAGGCCGAGTTTCTTTAATATATCTTGAAACATTTTCCTGTAAACTTTCCTTTCTCCAGGAGTGAGTTCCTTGGTTGAGATTATCTCATCGAATATCAATATCGTCTGTTCGAGGCCGTACTCCTCAATGATCTTTTTGAGGCCGAGTTCTTTGATGACGTTTTCGGCTCCGAAATCTTCAATTAATTCTTTTAGTGTTGCAACCTCGGTCACATCGATCCCCTTCTTTTTCAGTATCTGCTGGATATCTTTTCTTTGAATCTTATAGAGCGTGTAGCCATATAACTTAGTTGTTGAATTTTGATAAATGAGATCCACTATCTGCTCAAGGTCATTTACTCTAAACATGAGAAATGGAAGGTTTTCCAGTTTTATCTCCAATTGATTTACGTCTATGAACAGAAGTTGCAGGCTCTTGAAGTCCATGATGGCGGTATGTTTTTTCACGCCCGGAATGATCTCTTGTGTCTGGCTGTCTATGGTCTCCTGTAATCGCTTTGAGACGCCTACGTATATCAGAACTGATGCTATTCCTTCCCCAAAAAATGCGATCTTCTTCTCCATTGCAAATAGCCCGCAGTAACTCACAAGCCGCCATATGTGTTCCTCTTGTAGCGTATCTGTCGGCCCCTTGAACTCGTAGACCACATATGGTGGAAGGTTGTTGATGAGCCATGCCACTATCCCAAGATTCGATGGTGCAGGACATTGGCGCTGCGTTATCAGGTCAACACGCAAGGGGAACTTAGCGACCTCCGGCCCCGCAATCGTCCGTACACATTTTTTCGGAAGTACATGCTCCATGATCCCCTTGAACGCCGAATCGTGTTGATCTTGTTCCTTCACGGTCTTCCCTCGTCAGTCTAAATCGTTTCTCCCTCTTACTCTCAATGACGGTCACTATCTTATTACTCGGCTCACTATAAATTCATCACTCTCTTAGCCAGATGAACGTGGAGCAACTCAAGACGACTCCAAGTCCGAGGATCATGAACCATAGCGTCGCCATCTGCCCGTAGACCATTGTCGCAAGAAGGTAGTGCGCTCCGGCGATGCTGCCCGATCCTATTGTGAATATCAGTCGCAGCGGCCGCGAGTGGACGAACGCAACTATGAACGTCGTGAGCCAGAAGAGACCTGCACTGCCCAGAAACAGGAGATCCATCAGGTCGTTAATCCCAAATGTCGTGAATGCGTTGAACATGTAGAATCCCACCAATCCTAAACCCCCAAGAAAGACCAGATAATACGTTATACGCTTCGTGTCCATCAGTGACATGTTCTTCACCTTTGCTCCCCTCCTCTCTCCCTCCTGTATTTAACCTCTTTGAGGCGGTTAAGATTAAGTCGAATATTTCCACAATCACAACAATAACCATCGGTTAATTGAAACAGATGTATTGTTATCGAGTCGAAGTGTTTTTATCCAGCATCTTAGGAGTGCAGGTTTCAAGAAAGAACGAAATGACAGTGCTCGAACAGTTTAAAGGGATACAGGTTACGATTTTGTAACTTGTTCACATAAATATGGCCCAATTGAGTCTGTCATACCCGTTTAGGAGTTGAAACCGATCATGAGGCTCTTCATCGACTTCATACCCGTCCTGCTCTGGGCCGGCTTGGCTGCTGCCCTTGTCATTATCATGTTGCTGACATCGTGGGTGCTCCGGCCTCATATTTTACAGAACTCGGAGAAGACTGCGACATACGAATGTGGTGAAGACCCGATCGGACCAGCACGGATCTCGTTTCCGTACAGTTACATAACCTACACGATTCTCTTCTTGGTAGTTGATCTCATGGGTGCATTTCTCTGGCTCTACGCGGCATCAACGCTCAGGTTCTCCGCGGTGGTCGTCTGGCAGATGGTCATTTTCATTGGCCTGTTTATGGTTGGCATCGGGTACATGCTCAAGCACATTCCCTCGACGATCCTCAGCGGGTCCGAGACCCTTGAGCTCTGGCGTCGGTACAAAGAGGAAGAGGCGATTGAACAGGAAGGGAGGCACCACTGATGCAAGAGATCGAGTTACTCTTCGAACAGGCGGAGTTCATCGCCATTGCTGCAATAGTGATCATACTGGCCTATCTGGCACTTGAGCACAAGGACATTGTTTATTCGGTATTCTTCTTTGGTATGATGGCCTCGGTCGTTGCTGGCTTCTTTCTGTTATTGGAGGCCCCCTTCGTGGCCGGTATGCAGATCGCAGTCTACACGGGCGGCATCACGGCACTGATTATCTTTGGTGTGCTTCTCATTCCCCGGGCTCAAGACTCCTCTCTTGAGATCATTCAGACACCTCGCATGCGGAAGATCGGGCTGGCCCTTTCGGGGTCGGTGGCCATTCTCTCAGCCTTTACCGCCCTGCTCTTCCCTTGGGCTTCATCGTTTCCCTCCGATAGACCTGACATCTCGCAGAGCCTAGAGGGCTTGGCGCAGTGGTTGTGGGGAACGCATGGCATTTACGTTCAAATTATAGCGTTGATCATTTTCACTACCTTAGTTGGGGCGATGGTCCTTGTGCGGATGGAGAAAGAGGAGCATCTCGATCCCTTCACTAAAGACTTCCATCCGCCCTTTGCCGAGCTGGGAACGGCCCCTCCCCCGGCTGGCGTGGTTCCTGAGATTGAGGCAGTTGACGCGGAGGTCGAGGAAGAATGATTCCGTTAAGTTGGTACCTCGTAGTTGCGTTCGTGCTTATTGGCATGGGCGCCTATGGCATGATCGTGAAACGTAATCTGATCCGGATACTCATCAGCGCGGAGATCATGGGGAATGGGGTCAGTATCGCCATTATTGCGACAGCCCTCTTCAGTCCCACATACAGCATGACCGGACAGGCTCTAGTGATTCTAGTAATTGCGGTCTCCGCGGCTCATACTGCTCTGGCAATGGTTCTCATGCTTCTATACAATCGAAGATACCATACTGTCGATCTCGGTCTGGCAGCTGCAAAGATGGAGGAGAGTGCATAGATGAGCGACTTTTCAGCATCCGACTTTTCAAGAGCGGTCCTTCACACTTTCCCGGGAGTGACCACTGAGTCCGTGAGTGAACGTCTAGTCAAGTTCAGTGTGCCCGCATCAATGATCCGGGACGTGGTGCAGTACATCGCGGACAATGTTCCACAACCCCTTCCCGAGTCGGTCTTCGGAGTGGACCTTGAGGACGATAACTACGAACTGATCTACATCTTCTGGTCACATCCGGCACGCTTTCTCTGTCAGATCCGAGTGCAGTTGCAGGGGGCCACACCATCGATCTCCACGGTCAGTGATATTTTCCCCGGGCTGGAATGGCACGAGCGAGAGACCCATGAGATGTTCGGGATCAATTTTGAGGGCCACCCCGATCTCAGGCTACTCTTGCTTCCGGAAGAACTGGAGGGCAAGTACCCTCTGCGTAAGCGATTCAAGACAGATCGTAGTCGGCTTGCAGAGTCAGGTCTTCCGGTTGTGAAACCTCGACCACGACCCAAGAAGGAGGCTGAGAGCAAATGAGTCCTGACATCCGCGACGAGGCAGTAGAGATCTGGTTTGGGCCACAGCACGTGTCTGCTCATGGCTGGGCTGCAAAGCTTACTGTAGTTGGCGATTATATTGTCGAGTGCGACCCGAATGCGGGATACTTCCACAGGTCAGCCGAGAAGGTACTTGAGTTCCGTGACTTCAAGCAGGGCAGTCTTGTCCTTGAGCGGATGTGTATGCTTGAGGCCTTTCTTGCCGAATATCCGTACCTTAGCGCAGTGGAACAGATCGCTGGTCTTGAGGTCCCCGAGCGCGCAAAGGTGCTGAGGACGATCATGATGGAGGCCAGCCGAATTCACAGTCTTCAGTTCTGGTGGGGGCAGCTCTCTGCAGAACTTGGGCTCTTTGCGATGACCCTCTGGCCATGGGTTGACCGAGAGTTCTTCCTTGACACCTTTGAGGAGCTGACGGGATCGCGGCACGCAGCCTCGTTCGGAACTCCCGGTGGGATTCGTTTTGATTTCACGGACAAAGTGCGAGCGAAACTGCTCAAGGCCATAGACCGACTGGAGTCGAACCTGCCCAAGTTCAAGGACATGCTTCTACACAGTCCGACCTTTAAGATGCGGACAAAGGACGTAGCGCTCTATGACGCGGAGCAGGCGATCAAGTGGGGTCTGAGCGGGCCGAACATCAAGGCATGTGGTGTTCCCATGGACTTGCGTAAGGACTGGCCCGACCCGAATCTTGCGTACGATCGAGTGGACTGGGAGGTCCCGGTCTATGAGAATCCTGAGCATCCCGGTCAGAGCGACGCTTATGACAGAATGGTCCAGCGGTTTATGGAGGTCGAGAACTCGGTCAATATCATTAAACAATTGTTGGACCAGATTCCCGATGGGCCGATCGTTGACCCGAAGGCAAGGGCGAAGGTGAATCGACTACCTGCGGGTGAGGCCTATGGTCGAGTTGAGGGAACACGGGGGATCACGACGGTCTGGCTTAAGACGATGGACAAGGCCAAGACTGCGTGGCGGGCGAAGATCAGAGGCCCGTGTTTTGCCTCGTACTATTCGTTGAAGCATTTGGTGCCGGGCTCGACCTTTGCAGACTTTGTTGTAGTATTTGGAAGCCTAGACCCCTACCCCGGGTGGTGGGACCGATGAACGGAGGAATTCTCTTGCAGTTTGACATATTCGCTTGGATATCCGGGATCCTTGACTGGGTCGGTGGAGTGATCTCGTGGTGGCTTGCCCTTATTGGTGGTATTCTTGACTATGTGGGGGGAGTCATTGTGTGGGTCTGGGATCTTGCCTGGGCCAACTTCTTTCTCCTCTTCAAGGCCATTGTCTTTCCCGGTCTTGTCTTTATCCTCATGCTGATCATCTTTGATGTATGGTTCACGCGAAAAGTGTGGGCGCGAGTGCAGGCACGTCGTGGGCCTCTCCATATTGGAAAGTACGGTGGACTCCAACTCTTTGCTGATGCGATCAAACTCGTGGCAAAAGAGAATATCATCCCCGAGGGTGCGAAACGCTGGATGTTCCGGTTTCTCCCCGGCTTCCTTCTGGTCGTTGTGTTGCTCCCGTTCGTGTTCATTCCGTGGAGTACCACTTGGGTCATTGCTGATCTCTCAGTCAGCCTTGTCCTCGTCTTTGCCTTTCTGACCGCAGTACCGGTCACTGCTCTACTGATAGGCTGGGTGAGCGGTTCAAAGTACACGCTCATCGGTGGTTTTCGCGCAGCTAACAATCAGTTCGCAGCAGAGATCCCCCTCATTGTTTCTTCAGTAGGTCCTGCACTCTTGGCCGGGTCTCTGAGCATCTTGAGCATCTCACAGGCGCAGTCGCAGATTTGGTACATCTTCCTTCTCCCCATCTGCTTTGTGACATTTCTTGTGTCTGGAATTGCGAGTATTGGGCTCGTGCCTCTTGATGCCCCGGTGGCCGATAGCGAGATCATCTTCGGTTGGAGGACGGAACTTGCAGGAATCTATTTCACCATGACGTACTTTGCCGAGTTCGCGAAGCAGGTACTCTACTCTGCACTGATGGTGACCTTCTTCTTTGGAGGCAGCTATGGTGTTCCATCTTTCCCACCCGTTCTGAACTTTTTCCTCAAGTTCCTCGTTGTGCTGTTCTTCTTCATCATAGTGACATCATCGTTCTACCGTATTCGACAGGACCAGATCGTCAAGTACAGTTGGAAGTACCTGATGCCACTGTCTGTCATTAACATCGTCATCGTGCTGGTTGCACTGGTGTATCTACCCGGTCTTGCAGGGTTGCTTGTAATGGGAGGTTAGGCTATGAGTAAGCTAGGAGTCATTCGTGATCTTATTCAGGTACTTCGTCACATTGTGAGACAGGTCTTCACTAGACCCTTCACATACTTCTATCCATTTGAGGATCGAGAGTATCCCGAGCGCACCCGAGGCCGGCACATCCATATTCGAGAGAACTGTACGGCGTGCGGTCAGTGTGTCCGTGCCTGTCCTGTTGTGGCCATCCGCATTGACAAGAGCGATCGCAAGTACGAGAAAGATGCAGCCCTCTACTTTGATTACTCACGATGCATCTTCTGTGGTCTGTGCGTTGAAGCCTGCAGGTTTGATGCGTTGTACCACACACCGGTCGTGGATCTCAGTGAGGAGACCCGTGACGACCTCATGTTCGGTCCCGACAAGATCGAGACCCTTGACCGAGAGCCACTGGAGTGGCGTGGAAGGAGGTTCAGGTAATGCAGTTAGTCGGTTTCCCCTATATGACATCATCATTGTTGCTTCTGTTCATCGGAGCGATCCTCATCTACATCCTCAAGGGACACCTTGAACAGGCTGCTGGAAAAGTCGCAGTCTTCTTTTCATTTCTCTCCCTTGTGATGATGGCACCTCCCTTTTATCGTCTGATGGTCGAGGGCGGTGTGGCCATGGAGGCATACACATGGTCAGTATATCTCGGAGAGTTCGGTCTCTTCCTTGATGGCATTGCTTTCCCGATCACCTTTGCAGTCGTCGTGTTGGGATTTCTCTCAGTCGTCTATGCCGTAGGCTATACCGAACACAGTGAGAACAAGCCCACGTTCTTTGCCAACCTGCTCTTCTTCATCATGGGCATGGAATGGGTCACACTCGCAACGAACCTCATCGAGTTCTTCATGGCTTGGGAACTCATGCTTGTCCCCTCATACTTCCTCATTCTCTTCTGGGGTCTTCCCGAGACCCGGAAACGTACAGCCATGAAGTTCTGGCTCTACACGCAGTCCGGAGCTCTTGCCATTCTTGTTGGCTTTGCTCTCATCTACCTCTTGTCCGGATCATTTGTCCTTGCTACTATTCAGACCGCCCTTCTGTCCGAGACCGCCCTGAACACGCTCAAGCTAATCTTTGTGCTTCTCGCAGCCGGTTTCTTGGTCAAGATGGCAGTGTTCCCGATCCATTGGTGGCTGCCTCCTGTTCATGCAGAGGCTCCCACTCCGGTTTCGGTGCTTCTCTCAGGCGCAATGATCGAGACTGGTGCCTATGCGCTTGTGAGGTTCGGGTCGATCATGCTCGGTCCTGCGGCACTGGCGCTGTCCTTCTGGATCGCTGCACTTGGTGTTGTCACCATGTTCTATGGCGGGTTCATGGCCCTTGCCCAAGTGGACATCAAGCGACTACTGGCCTACTCATCGGTCTCGCAGATGGGCTACGTTCTCTTTGCTCTCGGTGTCATGACGACCTTTGGTGTCGAGGGTGGCCTATTTCATCTCATCAATCACGCCTTTTCAAAGGGTCTACTCTTCATGACCGCAGGAGCAGTGATCCATCAGACGCATACTCGCGATATTGGGAAGATGGGAGGTCTCTCGAACAAGATGCCGATCACAGCCTTCGCGGCTGCAATTGGGGCCCTGAGCATTGCAGGCAGTCCTCCTCTCTCCGGTTTTGCCAGTGAGTGGATGATGTTCTACGGCGGTTTTCAAGCCTCGATGTTGGGCGATGGTGGTATTGGAATTCTTCCGTTCTTCATACTCTCCATCCTTGCTGTGTCAAGTACGATCCTTAGTGCAGGCTATATGCTACGATTTCTTTGGCGGGTCTTTCTCGGACCCGTTCCTGACGACCTTGAGTCGGTCACGGAGGCCTCGCGCTCCATGGTCATTCCCATGGTAATTCTGGGCTTCCTTATCGTGTTCTTTGGAATATTTCCCGATATAGCATTGAACGTCATAGTTCCCGCGGTGGAGGCCGTGTCGAATATTATTCCGTGAGGTGAGCCAAGATGTTGTTCGGACTACCCTATTACCTGATTCTTGTGATCCCCTTTGTTGGTTCTCTACTTGTCCCCGTCATGGGCAAGTTCAGTGAGCGCCTTCGTGATTGGACTCCCTCCATCTTCATGGGTGCATCAATGGTCCTTGCATGGTCCTTGCTCGGAGACCTTGGTTCACCACAGGGCCCCACAAGTTGGCCGTGGATCAATGCACTTGGTCTTAATTTCACGGTCCTCCTCGATCCTCTCTCCATCATTATGGCCGTGCTTGCCAGTACGCTCTGTTTCCTCATCTATGTCTATTCGACCGAGTACATGGCGCACGAAGAGGATCGTGACAGATTCTTCTTCCTCATGCTTGCCTTTGGTGGCGGGATGCTTACCCTTGTCCTCAGTGACAACCTGCTTATTGCATTCATTGGTTGGGAGATCATGGGCTTCTGTTCCTACGGTCTCATCGGTTTCTGGAACGATAAGAAGAATCCACCCGAGACCGAGCCGGATGCGATCGTCTCTACTAACCCACTTCTCCAGTACGAGACCGAGGGCGAGTACAATACGCAGTGCGGGACAAAGGCCTTCATTGTCACAAGGATCGGTGACGCCTTCATGCTTGGGGGCATTCTCATTCTCTTTGCTTTCACACAGACATTCTCCTTCACCGAGATGGCGCAAGACTACCAGCAATGGTGGCAGCTCATCGCGGCGGGTGGAATGCTGGTTCCTACATTCTTGCTCATCTTCGCAGGTGCCGTTGGCAAGTCTGGTCAGTTCCCACTTCAGGTGTGGCTCCCAGAGGCAATGGCCGGCCCCACATCGGTCTCGGCCCTCATTCATGCCGCGACAATGGTCAAGGCAGGTGTGTACATCACAGCCCGATTCCTTGTCACAATGGTGGGCGCAGCAGAGAGCAGTCACGAGACCGTGAGTATTGGTCTTGTGCCAACGCAGCTCGTCGGGCTGACACCAGCAATTCCGTTCTTCACAGTGGTTGCGATCATTGGAGCGATTACCGCCTTGATGACGGCCACGATGGGTCTGGTATCGAACGAGCTGAAACAGATTCTTGCATTCTCGACGCTCAGTCAACTGGGCTACATGATGCTGGGAATCGGTACTGCCGGACTGCTTCAGCATTACGAGCCTGCCTTTACCGCCTCCGTCCTGCACGTGATCAGTCATGGTGCATTCAAGGCGCTCCTCTTCCTCGCCTCGGGCGGGATCATCCATGCGCTACATTCCAAGTACGTCACGAAGATGGGCGGTCTCAAAGAGTACATGCCCAAGACGTTCAAGGTCATGTGGATCGGTGTGCTTGCTCTCTCGGGCATTCCGCCGTTCTCGGGCTTCTGGTCAAAGGATTCTATCATTGAGTACGCATACGAGCTGACGGCTCATGGCATGCTCGGCTGGATTCTGTTCGGGTTTGCAGTCCTTGCAGCGGCGTGCACGATCTTCTACAGCATTCGCATGATGGGTCTCACTTTCTATGGTCCACCACACAGTCATCACGAGACCTCTTCTGAGGACCACGGTGACGATCTTATCGAGGAGGCTCATGATGAGAGTGACCATCACGGTGCAATTCACGATCCCGGCCCGGCAATGATGATCCCGCTCTACATCCTTGCGGCCTTTACGATCATTGCCTTTCTGGTCTATCCCTTCGTTGAGATATTCATAGCTGAGAGTGGAGTCTACACTGCTGAGGCATGGACCGGCATCCTTGTCGAGATGACAGTGGCCAAGTTCACAACTGGTGCCGTTCCCTTCCTTCTCACTCTGGGCGCTCTTGCTCTTGGTGGTGTCCCGGCATACATAATTTACATCAAACACGCGGACAGAAAGAACGCGATCGTTCCCGAGAAGGGGATCCTTCGCCGTGTCTACAATTTCCTCCGCCATCGCTGGTACATCAATGAGGCCTACTACTGGATCCTCTACAAGTTCCTCTCGCTTGCGTCTTGGTGGCGTACTCGGATCGACGAACGGATCATAGACGGTATCGACTTCAAGTCGGCAGATGCCGCGCGTGGCGCATCACGTCGCATACGCTGGTTCGATGAGAAGGTCGTGGATGGCTTTGCCGAGGGGATCGGTACTGCTGGCTATCGTGCCTCTGATGATGGCCTCCAGCTCCAGACTGGGCGCATCAACGACTATGTTGCAATGGTGATTTTTGGTATGGGCATCCTGTTGGTTGTCCTACTCATCATGCTGGGGGTGATCTAAGATGCAGAACGAACTCGCTCTCTCAATCATCTCATTGGTTCCCATGAACATCTTGGCATTTATGATGCTCCTCCCGGCAGTCGGCGCAGTCATTGCCTATCTTGCTGGTGAGCGGGGGTCTCGTGTGATCACCCTCCTCATCACGGTCGTAGAACTGGTTCTTGCTCTGGCTCTCATGGGCGCAATTGACCCACAGATCAATCCCGCTGACCCTAATGTCGGAATGAACTATCTCTGGGAGTTCACCATGGGCACCATCAATTATGGCTCTCATACCACATCTCTCCAGATCGCACTCGGTGTTGATGGGCTCTCCGCGGTCATGGTCCTTCTTGCAAACATTGTTGTACTTGCCGCAGCTCTCTGCTCCAATCATATCACCGAATCACGAAAGCTCTACTACTCACTCTTCATGCTCTTACAGACAGGTCTCATCGGAGTGTTCCTTGCTGTCGATCTGATGGCGTTCTTCATCTTCTGGGAGCTGGTCCTTATTCCCATGTTCTTTATCATCGGACGCTGGGGTGAAGAGGGTTCACAGCACGCTGCGATCAAGTTCTTCATCTACACCCATTTTGGTTCGGCAGTGATGCTGATTGGTTTCTTTGTCCTCTATTTTGTGTCTGGACTCTATACCTTCAATATGCTTGTCCTGAGAAGTGCGGGTCTCTCACCGGATATTCAGATCGGTTTTGCACTGGCCGTATTCGTTGGTGCCGGTGTCAAACTCCCCGTCTGGCCGCTGCACAACTGGCTTCCGTGGGCGCATGTCAAGGCTCCTACTCCGGGTTCGGTCATCCTTGCAGGTATTCTCCTCAAGATGGGTGGGTATGGCTTTCTCCGTCTTGGCCTCTGGATGGTGCCTGAGGGCTTTGCACGACTGAGCATACCCTTTGCAGCCTTAGCGGTGTTCACCTGTATCTACGCCGCCTTTGTGGCCCTTGCCCAGACTGACCTCAAGAGCATGGTCGCATACACATCGATCAATCACATGGCGTGGGTGCTGCTCGGTGTGGCGGTTGGATCGGCAATGGCCATTCAGGGTGCAGTATACATGATGTTCTCTCACGGAGTCATCATCTCGATCATGTTCATTGTGGCCGGAGAACTCAAGCACTTGACGGGCACACGAAACATTCCTGAGATCAAAGGCCTTGGAAAACAGGCACCACGCCTCTCTGCGATCTTTGTTCTGGGCTCGCTTGCGGCCTTTGGGCTACCCGGGTTCAGCGGATTCCTCGCGGAGTTCTTCACGCTGATGGGTGCCGTTCCCGTCTTCGTCTGGAGTGGATTCATCACACTTGGAGTCTTTCTCACGGTCGGTTATCTGCTGTGGACGCTGAACCGAATCGTCTTCTCTGAGCCTGATCCAGAACACTACATCAGGAAGGCTCCGTGGCAGGATCTCATTGCTCCTGTGCTTCTCCTGATTCCGGTCATTCTTCTCGGGTTCTGGCCGGACCTGATCATGACCTTCATACAACCCTTCGCCGAACTCATTGTCGGAGGTGCAACACCATGATGCAACTCGTATCCACATTTGCCGATCTCATTCGTTCCCTGTTCGCCCCCTTGACCGACCTGATGGTGCGATACATCCCTGCGACGTGGTTGGGATCCCTTCCTGTTCTCACGTTGCTTGCGTTCGCTATCATCTCACTTGCGGTGGGGATGCGGTACAATCCGTTCATTCTCAGTCTCATCGGTGTTGTCCTTGCGGGTATTGAGATGGTCGTGATCGACAGCGGTCTCTATGGGGTTTCATTTGGTGGACTCTTTGTCAGAGGTGCCTTTGCTGACTTTTTCATCTATATCATTCTGATTGCGTCGTTTCTGGTGGTGCTTGCCTCCAACTCGTTCATTGGCGATAAGGGGCCTTTCCATTTCTTGTTGCTGATGTCAGTCGCAGGTGCGCTGTGGATCGTCATGGCCACTGATCTGGTCGGGCTCTTTCTCGCGTGGGAGATGATGTCTACTCCCACATATGCTCTGGCCGCAATGGGGCCAAAACGCGCAGCCGTGGATGGTGCGATCAAGTACTTTGTCATGGGCCTTCTTGCATCGATGCTGATGCTCGTTGGTATTGCTTTGGTCTATGGTGTTGCTGGAACTGTGAACATTGCTGAGGTCGCTCAAGTCGTTCAGGTCTATTGGACGAATCCTACGCTCGATACATCCGCAGTGGCCACTCTATTGTTGGCAGTAGTGCTCTTTGTGATCGCCTTTGGATTCAAGATCGGTGTCTTTCCCGGCTGGATGTGGGTGGCTGACACCTACGGGAGTGCGGATGGTACGGTCTCTGCATACCTTGCTGGCGGGACCAAAAAGGCGGGTGTAGGTGCCATCATGCGGATCTTGTTCGCTGGGTTCTTTGTGGCCCGTCTTGAGTGGATGCCCCTTCTGGTGGGCGGGGCGATTTTCACGATGTTCATCGGAAACATTCTTGCTCTCAGAGAGAAGAATATCATGCGCATGCTTGCATATTCCAGTATTGCCATGATGGGGTACCTATTCATCGGTCTTGCAGCAGGTACTCAGCTTGGTGCGTCAGCGGCGATGTTTCATGCATTTGTTCACGCTCTGATGAAGACCTCAGCTTTCATTCTTGTCTGGGCACTATCACTTCGTCTGGCAAAGAGAGTCACCTATGACGATCTGGAAGGTCTCAACAAGAGGTCTCCTGTGGCCGCAGCACTCTTGGCAGTCTTGATGCTTGCTCTCTCGGGGATGCCCCTTACTGCTGGCTTCTGGTCAAAGCTGATCCTCTTTGCAAGTGCTGTCGAAGTTGGCATGTGGTGGCTGGCCCTGCTTGGTGTCCTCAACTCGGTGATCTCGCTCGGCTACTATCTGCGAGTGCTGAAGGTATGCTACATGTTCGAACCACGTTCCGACGAGACCATAAAGATCTCAAGGCTCTCGCTGATCGCAGTCGGTATCGGTGTCCTTGGTGTCTTTGTGTTGTTTATCATACCCGGTCTCGTGCTGGACTATGCTACACTTGCAGCAATGGCTCTGATTGGATGATATCAAATCGCGGGTCACTTACGTCAAGGCAGGGATTTGTTTCTCTGTCTTGATCTCTTTTCTACTGTTTTTGGCCCCTCTTGATAATGTGACTATCCTTAATATGGGATGTCACGTTCATTACTTTAGTCTGAGCTGGCTTTCAAGCAAGTAATTTCTCGGGTGATTGCATTTTCTAATATCTACCAATCTGCCAGAAAAGTCGCAACCAGACGAATGAAAAATAAGTAAGCCTCGCCCCGTGTTACAGGGGCGAGTTATGTAAGTCTGTTAGTTAGACCTAATGTCCTGCGCGTTTGCCCAGAATGACCACAATCACGATTACAATTGTTGCTCCTCCGATGATGAGGACGATCGTGATTGTGATGATGTTTGGTCCTGGTTGAGTGGTCCCCGTAGTTGAATTGGTCGGAGACGTGGCTGTCGTTGTGGTTGACGTTGGGGGTGTAGTAGTTGTCGTGGTTGTTGTTGTAGTCGTCGTCGTAGTTGTCGTTGTCGTGGTTGTAGTAGATTGGACCGTGACAGTGACAGAGTCCTGTACAGTATTGCCGCTCTGATCACTGAGAGTGATGGTGTAGACATGAGTGCCCACTTCAAGACCATCAAGTGATACAACCATCTGTTCGGAGCTTGCGTTCCATGATCCCGTCCGAACAGTCTCATTGTCAAGATCAATGCTGTACGTGGCAGGAGCAAAATCATCTCCATTCCACACTATTGTCAGTCCAGTCTCTCCAAGATCCATTGTGACATCGGCTGGATGATTGACCTCAGGTGCAGTAGTATCGACCACCTTCACAGTCACGCTATCAGCTGCAGTGTTACCCGAGCTGTCACGCACTTCGATGGTGAAGAGGTATGTTCCCACAGAACGCCCGTCCACAGAAACAGTGTAGTCTCCGTTCGTCCACGTGGTCCATGATCCTGTTGTGCCGTTCACCACAACTCTGTAGGTGTCGGGGTCGAGATCGCTCAGCGACCATGTAATGGAGTGGCCAGTCGTGCCAAGTTCATATGTAATGTCCTCAGGGCTACTGACAGAAGGTGCAGTTGTATCAGTCACTGTTACGATGACCGTATCCACTGCCACATTACCGGATCCGTCTTGGACTTCCACAGTATAGTTGTGGGTACCTTTGGACAGGCCATCTACATTGACGCTGTATGACCCATTTGTCCAGCTTGCCCACGCACCCGAAGCATCATCAACATAGACCCTGTAAGTGTCAGGATCTCTGTCGCCTAATGTCCAAGTAATGGAGTGGCCAGTCGTACCGAGCTCGTATGCAATGTCGTCAGGATTGTTGACCTCTGGAACAATTGAATCTGAGACCGTGACCATTACGGTGTCAGTTACAACATTATCGCTTACATCTTGCACCACGATAGTGTAGTTGTGTTGTCCAACTGCCAGACCGTCAATGTTGACTTCATAGCTTCCATTCGTCCAGCTGGCCCAAGAACCCGCAACTCCATCCACATAGACGCGATAGGTGTCTGGGTTTACGTCGCCAAGAGTCCACACGATCTTGTGACTGGTCGTACCGAGCTCGTACGAGGTATCCGGAGGACTTGTCACATCCGGGTTCGTTGTGTCATCAACAACAGTCACGTAGACCGTGTCAGTTGCAACGTTATTGCTTCCGTCATTCACTTCTATTGTGTACTCGTAGACTCCAACTGCAAGGCCGTCCACTGAGATACTGTAGGTACCGTTCGTCCATGATGTCCAGTCACGAGTTGTGCCATTACTGATGATCCGGTACTGGTTCGGGTGCGCGTCGCTCAGGGTCCATGACAATTCATTGCCCGTAGTTCCGAGACCGTATGACAGGTCATCGGGAGAACTGACACTTGGTGCAGTATAGTCTCGTACGGCCACACGAACGTACTTGACGCTCTGGTAGCCTGCTTGATTCGTCACACGGATCGTGTAAGTGTAGTTGTTCGTGCTATACGGTAGGCCATGTTCAATATCGCAGGTGAACGATCCAGTGGTGCTACCTGACGCAACCATAAGTCCAGACCATGACGAAGTGACGGTCCAGCTGCTAAGATAGGCTCCTGCAATTGTGAACTCGAAGACTGGTGGAGTAGGATCATTTACGGGATCCCAATGAATCCATAGCGGTTCACCAGCATAGACTCCCTGATAGAGTCCACCTGCTGGCGCAAAGCTGCTATCCACATCCGAGATTGTGGGACGATCGGTCACATGAGTGGTTGTTGTTGGACCATTTAGCAGTACGGTGATGGCATATGTGTTCTCAGTCGTAGAGTTGACAAAGAACAAGCGATCCCCGATCGTGTGGTATGTGGCCGTGAATACAAAGTACGAACCGTTCCACGTGGTGACCATGTCTGCAAGTACTGCTGTGTCATCGCTTCCGAGCCAGTGGCTATCATATGCCAGTCGTGCGCGAAATGCGACAGTACAGGTCTCGTCAACAAGTACCCACTGAGGTGAGGACAGGTCATAGATCTCGACTGCATCCCAGACGACTGTTACAGATTGGCCGTTTTGGTCAACTGTTACAATTCCGTAGTTGGTCCCACTGCACTGGACTGTGTTATAGGTCTCGGCCTTCACCGTGCTTGAAGATCGACTGATCCTCCACACTCCACTGCCTTGGTAGCTGGCAACGTGATCGTTGATGCGTACAGTTCCGATAGTGATGAATGTGCCATCGTATGCATGGACTAACAGTACGTCTATGTTCACCAAAGTGTTGATGTTGACTCTGGAATCTGTGACACTGTATGACTGGACCAGTACCTCATCCCACACACAATATGTTTCATCGTTGGTGAGAATTGCGGTGATGCCATATGAGTCGTCACCAGCCGCAGAGGCAACAGTATATCCACGTCTTCCAACTGTGCTATGCACGAAGGTCGTTGAGTTGAGGTTTAGCGTTCCTGTGTATACTCCGTTATCGTAGGCGTATACTGCGGAGACCACGATACCCGTTGCATTGTCACCAGTGTTAATCCGTTGATCAAGGGGGTCAGTAATGCTGACGACCAGCGCATCCCAGATACAGTAGGTTTCTTCATTTGACTGGATTACCATGATGCCATACGAGTCGTCACCAGCCGCTGATGTGACAGTGTACCCATGTTTTCCGACTGTGCTATAGGCAAAGGTTGTGGAATTGAGATTTAATGTACCATCGTAGTTCGTGCCATCGTAGGCGTACACTGCACTGGCCACGATTCCAGTGGCTGTCTGACCAATATTGATTCTCTGGTCTGCTGGATCTGCGACATGGACTATGAGTGCGTCCCAGATACAGTACGTGAGATCGTTCGTTTGGATGGCAGTGATCCCATAGCTGTCATCACCACCCACACTTGAGACCGTGTACCCATGCTTGCCTACTGAGTTGTATAGAAACGTTGTAGAGTTGAGTGTCACAGTTCCATCATAGGCTGTGTTGTCATACGCATAGGTCACAGTGACTACGATGCCTGATGCATTCTCGCCGAGATTGATTCTCTGATCAGTTGGGCCAGTAATGTCCACGACGACCGCATCCCAGATGACAGTCGTACTCTTTCCATTCTGATTGACAGTAGTAATGCCATGAGCGTTTCCACTTACTTGGACCGTATTGTAGGTGACACCTGTGACAGAGCCGTAATTCTGGGATATTCTCCAGACCCCGCCAGATCCGGAGTAGGTCGCGGTGGCTCCGTTTATCGTGACCGTGCCATCTGTCACTGGCGAGCCATCGGATGAATAAACCAAGGTGGTCTCGATGGTCACAAGCGTACCAATATTGACATGACTGTCACTCACATGATACGATTGGACACCGACCTCGTCCCATGTTACTCCGATCGATTGCGAGTTTTGATCCACTAAAGAAATACCATATTGGTTGCCACTGCAAGCAACAGTGTCAAAGAGAATACTGGTCACGGAGTTCTTCGTGATGGTTGCTCTCCATATACCACTCCCCTGATATGTGGTCGAGTACCCATTGATGGTCACGGTACCATCGGTCACGTCAGTAGAATCATAGGCATATTGTAACTTTACATCTACGTTCACTGTGGTTCCAATGTTGACCCAAGTGTCCTCCACTGTGTACGAGACTACTTTGATCTGGTCCCAGATGACCGTCACGCTCTGTGAGTTTTGATTGACCACAGTCAGACCGTATGTATCCCCAGAGATTGTTACTGAGTTGAATATACCACTACCGACTGTGCTCTCGGTGTGTGTAATGGACCAGACACCATTACTACCTGTGTAGGTTGCGGCAGTGCCATTGATGGTCACGGTGCCAGTTGTCACATAGGCATGATCGTATTCGTATATGAGATGCGCCGTTATGGTCGCTTCTGCATTTAGATTCACTCTGTCTTCAGGGTCGCTGGTGCATTCCATCGATACGATCTTTACTCGATCCGCAATGGTAGTACGAGAGTATGACGTATCGAGTAAATTGTTATCAGATGTCTTATCTCTTACAAAGAATTGGAAAGTATTTGGCCCAACATAATTGTCTGTGGTGACTGCGGTACTGAATGTGCCATCTAGATGAGCGGGTGGGTACCATGTAACAGAATGAGTTGTTGCTCTCTTGACCTCGACTTTTATGTACGAGGGGTATGGTGCCACATGGCTAGCCGAACCGTGATATTGGATATCTCCCGATGCAGTAAGAGACCCACCCACATCACACCTGCTGTCGGATAATGTGTGCGTGAGAAGTGATAGTCGAGTTTCAACATCCCAGTTGACGTTATAGATATCTGTGTCTGAGGCACTGTAGTAATCAATGACCTTGGTACGAATGTCCATGTCAGTTATGTCCGGATGGTTCCAGAGAATTCTGATATGCCATGTGACAACAAGATCGTTCCCGCTACCCGAAGTGGATCCGGTCCCAATATCGATATAGGAACCACCAGCTACTTCTGTCCATGAGCCTGTCCCCCTATCATACCGTGCCTCCCAGAGTACGGATCCTGATGAGCTGTTGTATCCCGCAATGTAGCAGTAATGAATATTTGAATAGCCGTCCTCATCATGATAGTATGTTTTGAAGTATGCATAATTATCGGTATTTCCGCTTTTCATCGCGTATATGTTATCCGTATCATATAGCGTATTGATCGCTGTGGGGGTACCACTATTATGAGGAATGTGGTTTGACAGATAGATGTACATCCGCTCGATAAGCCATGTGTTCTTGGTTCCGTCTCCTGTATGAGACGCATCCGTTAGTCGTACCAAGAAGGTACTGGATGTGAGATATGAATGGATATCCCACGAGGTAACTCCACTGCTTGACTTGGTTCCAAGTGTGTGCCAACTACTGCCAGCCCAGCATTGAACTACGAGTGATTCGCTCACAGAAGTTCGAAAGTCGATGTATAGTCGTTCGTAGGAATATTCATTGTACGTGACGCTATTGAACCTGAATCGCTGATCTATTTGGTGGTCGGTTCCAGCCTCGACCTTGTGAACATCAAGGTATACAAACCCTGCATCGCCTCCCGTTTTTCCACGATATCTGACCTGAAATGCACTATGCAGATATTGCGGATCAGTGATAGGTCCATAACTCTTCAGAGTCCAGTCTGCTGTGTCGCCCGTTAAATGTCCCTGAAGATCCCAATTTCCATCAGAGTCCTTAAAATAAATATCAAGTGAAGGATGTGATGTCAAATATGCGTCTAATTTATAATAAAATGACATCTTAAATCGTTCAACATGGCTTAGATCATATGTTGGGCTGAGCAAGTACCCCTTGTTATCATCGCCCCCACTCCCTTCCGATTGGATCCATGCGCAGGTCGATCCAACCTTTCCACCAGAGGTCTTTAGTTCCCAATCGGTATGAGAACTATCAGCAGCCTCAGACCAACCAGTTCCTGGCCAAGGATTCCAGTTTGTCTTCTCTTCGAGTGTTGTGTATGAAGTGGCTGTTTCAGTGAATGTCGCATAGTTGTCGTTATTTGCTTTCATATTGTCAAAGTCTGCCACTGCACCATACCCATCATAGTAGTGATCGTCAACATAGTCGTTTGTTGCCGCCGTTGCAAAGCGTGCTGTTGGTTGTTCAACTTGAATATCTTTTATTATATTGACCGTATCTCCTGTTGACTTTTCTGTTCCTGTGGTCTGTTCCTGTGGAATCGTTGTATTGTTCCCGTTTAGTGAAACAGCCCAGAGGGAGAGAAACAGCAGGAGCATTCCCAGTACCATGTATGTCTCTCGCTTTCTAAATGAATGCAAAAGTATCTCTCCTCATCTCTATTGCCATAAACTGGCTGTAGTAGGAACATCAAAAAATTCGTATAAATGTTTGCACTAATGCATATTGAAATGAGGATGTTGTTTACTATTTATCACCATATTTAATATATATTTTGAGCTTTGTTATAATTCTAAATTTACGAACAGTGCTAGAACAATTAGTCACCTCGGTACTATTCTATTAAGCCCCTATCTTTTTCCAAAACTTGCTGGATCCTCTCTGTTTGCCGAATCCGGCCAGGTCATCCATTTTGACAACGAGTCTATCAAGCCATGGAAAATTCATTGTGAGCCAGACGATGAACTTGTGGAAGATGTTGTTCGGTTTGTTGTACGGGCACGAACGCAGGCAGTTCGAACAGTCTGCTCCATTTGCCATCCAGAATCCGTAACAGGTTTCTGGATTGATGTACCACTTATTGACACCCGGATTATTGGAGATCGTCTTGCCTTGCCATGTTCGCCCCTTCCCATAGGCAATGCTCTGTGATGGGCAGGTACGGGCACACTTCTCACATACCTCGCAGAACTTGACGACCGATGAACAGAACTTCAGGTCTGGCTTATCCGGAACAAGAGGCATGTCGGTCAATACCTTGGCAATGCGGACTCGCGAGCCGAACTCTTTTGTGATGAGCAGTCCATGTCGGCCGTACTGCCCGAGACCTGCATCAATCGCCACCGGGACACTCAGACCCACATCGTTACCGCAAGGGATCGCACTATATCCAAGGCGTCGGATGAATGCGGCAAGTTCGGTTTCTATGAATGTCATCACGGAATAACATCTTGCCACTTCGGCCGAGGCTGTGAACCCCGGAGAACTGGCAATGGCGTCATAGTCCATCTCGATGGCCATGACAACGACATGATCGATCTCTTCAGGAACGTCATACGGTTGGTCGCGTCTATCCGCAGTGTATAGCCATCGTCTGTCCAATTCTGTAATGCCAACGAGGGATGCTCCAAAGAATCGGGCTGTGCGTTTGATCATCCGTGTGAGAGCTTCAGGGTCAAGTCGTGGTCGCTTTCGCTTTGTTTTCAGTTCTTCTCGTGCACGCTCTATGTATTCATGGCGATTTCTAAGCAGGTCATGGATCTCCCACGCCGCGGCGCCAAGTATGCTACCATACCTCTCATATTCGGGTATGTGCTTGGAGATCATTGCCTCTGCGCCCCAGTACTCATCATGTTGGTAGTGTACAAAACTGGTATCGTATATTGCGCGTGCGAAAATCGTCTTACTCTCAGGGAACTGTGCAAATTCTTCGCTGACCTCGTACGGTCGCCCTGCAAGATCGAGTGGCCGATGGTTTTTGGGATGGTCCGAGTGTGGAACTGGTTGAGGTGATGAGGACGCAAGTAGGGACTGTGACATAGAAGTAGTTACAGCTCCTAGTGGGCATGCACGAACACAAGCGAGACACTCAGTACAACGGGCCGCATCAATCACGGGGGGTTGCCCCTTATGAAGGACCCTTAGTGGTGATCTCTCTCCATGAACTTGGGTACAGGCCACAAGACATTCCAGTTCGCACTCGGTTGGCCTACATCGTTCTCCTATGACGCGCAATCCCATGTCGCTCACCACCATGAGACCTTCGAATTCATGGTATTAATGCCACGATGTGCGTAACGGCCTACTCGGTCAATCGCTTCATATGTTCGACGATGATGGTTCTAATATCGGACGCTGCTTGAGAATATGTTGCGAACCGGATAATGGGCACGCCGTGTTCCTTGGCCTCCGTAAGCATATGTTCTTGGATCAACCGTGCCGCTGCAAATTCTTCCATGCGCGTCTTGTACTCCTTGGTAATGGTGGTCAATCCCGATTTGCCTCTCTTGTCCATGAACATATTCTTGTGTAGTTCTGGTCCCGGCTCGATGAGGATCTCCACAGCTCCTGCGATATCACGGAACTCCCCCGGAATGATATGTACACCCTCTACAAGTCCGGTTGCCCCCTCGGAAGAAACGTTCCTGACAGTCTTTCGAAGATGTGGGTCTATGATCTCATATTGTGCCAGAAATCCCCGGACAACTGGCGAAAGCCTGTCCGGACCAGTCTGCCTGTATTTGAATGCCTGATAGGTATGGCAAAATAATTCGGGTGCGTCTTGTTTCGAGTATGTGGCTCGAAGGATCTGACGAATCGTGTCTGTGCTCAGAAGTCTCGTTGCAGCAATGTCCGTTGCAAGTGTGAGTGCAAGCATACTTTTCCCAGTAGCTGATGCCCCTTCAAGTACAAGGAGTATTGGTGGCACGTCTCGATCCTTTCGTCTTTGCATCTCATATTTATTGATTATTTTAAGATGTTCATACCAGTTGTGATCGATCTCTTCAATCCGTTCTAATGTGTCGTTGAAAATATACTCTTCAAGGTCGATACTGTCTTTTTGAGGAGCTGATCTTATGGCCTCAGTGGTGATTCTGTATGCGATGTCGTCCTTGACTCCTGCAAGTCTTAGTCGTCCATACACTATGATGTGCGGGAATGGCGGTGGGGCGTGAGTGTCATGATCTTTGTGTATGTTCATATTTTCATCAAGCCACTCTGCACTTCAAAACTCTACTGATTATTTCTTTCTGTGTCTTTGCCTCTCATAATCCCCCACTGAAGACGACTTGATGTACTGACTATTCCTCTATCAATGAACATCGTTTTTAAAAAAAGAGAAAATAAAAATAAGCCCCCGCCCCCAAAGGGGACGAGGTACAAGACTGCTAGTCCTGTGTGTTCTCTATGGCGCTCCACGCTTGCCAATGATCACTACAATTACAATTACTACTGTCACACCACCGATGACGAGAACAATTGTAATGATCATGATGTTTGGACCTGGCGTTGATGTTGCTGTGGTATTCGTAGTGGTCGTTGGAGATGTAGTCGTTGTTGCAGTGGTGGTAGTGGTTGTAGTCGTTGTAGTGGTAGTCGTCTGTGCAGTCACAGTCACAGTGACAGAGTCTGTAACAAAATTGCCGCTTCCATCCTGTAGAGTGATGACAAACACATGTTCGCCGACAGCGAGCCCATCAAGCGGTACTGTGATGACTTCTGAGCTGGCATTCCACGATCCCGCCTTGATCACTACACCATCACAAGTGATGTTATAGGTGGCCGGATCAAAATCGCTTCCATTCCAGCTGATGGTCAGTCCGGTCTCGCCGAACTCCATTGTGACATTCTCAGGATGGTTGATCTCTGGAGCGACTGTATCAACAACGGTCACGGTCACGCTGTCCGTCGCTGTATTACCCGAGCCGTCCTTCACCTCAATAGAGAGGGTGTGAGTGCCAACAGACTGGCCATCGACAGTCACGGAGTAATCCCCATTTGTCCATGAGGCCCACTCACCTGCTGTTCCGTCAATGATGACTCTGTAGGTATCGGGATCGAGATCGCTGAGTGACCATGTTATGGAGTGACCTGTGGTTCCCAGTTCGTATGTAAGATCGTCAGGACTGCTGACAGTGGGCGCGGTTGTATCGGACACTGTAACTACGACTGTATCGGTAACAGTATTCTCTGAGGAATCACGGACCTCTACAGTGTAATTGTGGGTACCTATCGCGAGCCCGTCCACACTTACAATGTGTGAACCATTCGTCCAAGCAGTCCAGCTACCAGGAGTGCCATCAACGTATACTCTGTACGTATCGGGGTCTTGATCGCCAAAGGTCCAATTAATAATATGACCGGTGGTTCCATACTCGTAGGCGAGATCATCTGGACTATTGATGTCCGGTGCAATGGTGTCAGTCACCGTTACTATGACAGTATCCACCACCATGTTGCCCACGCTGTCCTTGGCCTCGATCGTATAGTTGTAGGTTCCTACCGCCAGTCCATCGGCATCGACTGTATAGGTTCCATTTGTCCAACTGGTCCAGTCTCCGGCTACGCCATCGAGGTGTACTCTGTACGTATCGGGATTGATATCTCCAAGAGTCCAAGCAATTGTATGACCCGTCGTACCTAGCTCATACAAGATATCTGTTGGGCTGGTCACATCTGGGCTTGTTGAGTCTTCAATCACAGTCACATATACCGTATCATATGCAGTATTACTGCTGCCATCATTGGCCTCCAGAGTGTATTCGTAGACTCCAACACCAAGACCATCTACAGAGATGTTATAGGTCCCATTCGTCCATGACGCCCAATCACGAGTTGTTCCATTGCCAGTGATTCGGTACTGGTTCGGGTGCGCGTCGCTCAAGGTCCATGCAAGGCTGTGTCCAGTAGTTCCGTATCCATAGACCAGATCTCCGGCTGAGATAATAGCTGGAGCAGTATAGTCTCTGACTGTGACCCTAACGTACTTTTCACTCTGGTACCCCGCCTCATTTGTTACTCGAATGAGGTATGTGTAGTTACCAGTATTGTATGGCAGACCAGCCTCTACCTGACTTGTGAATGTTCCTGCGCTAGTTCCCGTTGTGATGATATGTCCTGACCACAATGATGTGACAGTCCATTCATGTAGATATCCTCCTGTTATTGTGAAATAGAACTCTGGAGGTGTGGGATCATTGACAGGATCCCAGTGGATCCATAATGGTTCTCCACTGTAGACGCCCTGATAGAGCCCACCAATGGGAGCAAAGGTACTATCAACATCAGTTATCGAGGGTATGTCCGTGACGTGGGTCCGAGTTGTTGGGGCATTCTGCAAAGTAGTAATGCTATAACCGGTTTCTGTTGTCGAGTTGACATAGAACAGTCGGTCTCCAACAGAATGGTACACTATCGAGTAGACAAAGTACGAACCATTCCATGTTGCGGGTCCATTAGCAATGACTGCCAAGTCACCGGGACCAACAGTGAGGCCATCATAGACCAGTCGCGCTCTGAAGATGACCGTGCAGGTCGTATCGACAAGCACCCACTCGGGTGAGGACAGGTCATAGATCTCAATGGCGTCCCAGATGACTGTTGTTGACTGGCCGTTCTGGTCGATTGCAGTAATGCCGTAATCAGTTCCACTACACTGGACTGAGTCGTAAGTCTGCCCAGTAACCGTGCTTGAAGTCTGAGTGATCCTCCAGACGCCACTGCCCTGATATGTGGCAGTCACACTGTTGATAGTCACTGTTCCAGTGGTCACCGATGAACCATCAAACTTGTGGACCAGTAGCACATCGATGTTTACATTGTCGTTGATGTTTGTCCGTGAATCAGACACAGTATATGACTGAACAACTATTTGATCCCAGATGCAGTAGGTTTCATCATTGGACTGAATGACTGAGATACCATAGGAGTCATCACCATCTGCACTAGCGACGGTGTAACCATGCTTCCCTACTGTGCTGTAGACGAACGTTGTAGAGTTGAGGTTCAGGGTCCCGTCATATGATGCACCGTCATAGACGTAGGTCGCGCTCGCTGTGATCCCCGTTGCTGCCTGATTGATGTTGATGCGTTGATCGCTTGGTCCCGTGAGATGCACGATGAGTGCATCCCAGATGCAGTAGGTTTCATCATTGGACTGGATGACCGATATGCCATAGGAGTCATCACCACCCACGCTCGTGACCGTGTAACCACGTTTACCTACTGAATCGTACAGGAAGGTCGTTGAGTTAAGATTCACTGTGCCATCGTAGGGTTGTCCATCGTAGGCATAGGTGACGGTCACGACGATTCCGGAGGCATTGTCGCCAATGTTTATTCGTTGATCGGTGGGTCCTGCAAACTCCACGTTGACCGCGTCCCAGATGACCGTCACACTCTGAGAGTTCTGATCCATCTTGGTGACGCCATGTGCGTTGCCTAGCGACTGAACTGTATTGTATGTCACACTGGTGACACTACTATAGGTCTGGGTCAGTCTCCAGACTCCACAACTTCCTGAATAGGTGGCAGAGGCTCCATTGATGGTGACCGTACCATCGACTACTGGAGTACCATCATATGCATAGGTGATAGTGGTCTCAATGAGTACCGAGGTGCCAATGTCAACACGAGTGTCTGCTACTGAGTATGACTGGACAACAACCTCGTCCCAGATGACCGTTACGCTCTGAGAGTTCTGGTCAATGCTTGAGATGTCATACTGGTCACCGCTCGTGGCAACTGTGTCGAATTGGATACTACCTACATTGTCCCGGGTGACCGTGGCACGCCAGACACCCTCGCCTTGATGGCTCGTGGCATATCCGTTGATGGTCACAGTACCATCGACCACATTTGTTGAATCATAGACATATTGCAGCTTCACATCTATGTTCACAGCAGTTCCTGTATTCACCCATGTGTCTTCGACCGTATACGAGATGACCTTGATCCGATCCCAGATGACAGTCACGCTCTGAGAGTTCTGGTTGACTGTTGTGATGTTATAGGTATTTCCTGAAACGCTCACGCTGTCAAAGGTCACAGACCCCACGTCGTTCTCGGAGTGAGTGATCGTCCAGATCCCGCCAGATCCAGAGTAGGTTGCAGCGGCTCCGTTAATGGTGACCGTGCCATCTGTTATTGGATTGCTATCGTATTCGTAGACCAGATGCGCAGAGATGGTGACAGTTTGATCTATCGTTGTTCTATCTTGGGTATCATTACTTGTCAATGAGGCGACCTTTACACGATCTACTATAGGGATCTTGCTATAGGATGTGTCCAGCAGGCTGTAGCTATTGGTGCGGTCATAGACATAGTACTCAAATCTGTTAGTTCCCACATAATTGTCAGTTGTGACGAGTATGTTGAATGTGCCATTTGATGCGGGAGGACCCGTCCAATTATGTGAATTAGCCGAATTTCGGCTAATCTTCACAAGTACCTCTGCCGGGTCTGGTGCAACATGGGATGATGACCTATAGTATTCGATAGTTCCCATTGCTCTCAGTGACTGGCCTACATCACAACGGTAGTCGGATAGCGCATATGATCGCAATGCCAATCGAGTTTCAACATCCCAGTTCAGATTGTATATGTCGCTGTCTGATGCACCATTATTATCAGCAACGCGAGTACGGATGTCCATGTTTATTGTATCTGGATGTTTCCAGAGAAACCTGATGTGCCAAGTGATTGTAAGGCTGTATGTATTGCTACTTACCGAACTAGATCCGAGTTGGATGTATTGAGCACCTGATACTATATTCCATGATGCTGTGTTTCTATCATACCGTGCCTCCCAGAGGACGGCCCCTCCTGAGTATCCGGCTATGTAACAATAGTGGATATTGGCATAACCATCACCATCTACATGCGATGTTCTAATGTATGCATAGTTGTTAGGGTTTTGAGTTCGCATTGCGTAGAGGTTATCTAGATCGTATAGCGAATTGATGGCCGTAGGTGTGCCACTGTTGTATGGAATGTGGTTGAACAGATAGATATACATCCGCTCTATTAGCCACGAAGTCTTGATCGCATCAGAGCCTGGTGCGGCATCATAGAGTCTGACCAAAAAAGTGTTAGAGGTCAGATATGAATGAATATTGAAAGAATGGATTCCCCCATCCCTGACACTACCAACTGTGACCCAATCATCATTGTACCAACATTGAACGTAGAGCATTTCATCAACAGTTGAATGAAGGTCTATCTTTAGTTGTTCTATTGAATATTCATTGTAGTTGACGGTATTGAATCTGAAATGCTGATCTAATTGGTGATTCGTCCCTCCCTCAATTTTGTGGTCATCCAGACTAATGTATGCCCCCATGTCCGCTCCACTAACAGTTCCTCTGTATTTTACTTGAAATGAACTGTGAAGATATTGTGTGTCTGTAAGATTATATTTAAATTGTTTCCATGTTGCGCCTAATTGTGTAATTGACAAGGTGACTAATGTGTCCCATGATCCGCTTGAATCTTTTATTAGAACTCTGAGTAATATTGTTCCGGAATGGATTTTTTCTCCTTTTGCAAAGAATGAGAGCCTGAACCGTTCTACATGACTAGTATCATATGTTGGGCTTACCAACTCTCCTTGTCCAAAATAGGTGCCATGTCCATCAGAATGGACGTCATTGATGGATGCGCAGTTGGTTCCAACTTGGGCATCATGTGTGTTTATGGCCCAGTCGGTGTACCCTCCATATGCCACTTCAGTCCAGCCTGTTCCGGGCCATGGGTTCCAATTTGACTTTTCATCAAGTGTTGTAAACGCCAATGCCTCTTCAGACAGGGTGGCATAATCCTCAGTGTCCGCCTTCATATTATCGAAGTCCGTGACCGAACCATTTCCGTCGTAGGTATAATCATCGACGTAATCACTTGTTGCGGCTGTTGCAAAGCGTGTTGTTGGTTGTTCAATCTGCACATCGTCAAATTGAACGTTTTTCGCCTGATCTGGAGTCGTACCTGTTGTGTTCTCTGAAACTGATGGCGTGCTATTAAATGCAAACATATTGCTTCCAAATAGCGATACCGTCCAGACAGAGAAGAGCAACAGTATAGCTCCCAGTATAATGTATCTCTCCTTTCCTCTCTTTGAGAGCAACTGTATTCTTCTCCTCAATCGTATAGCCAAATTTGGCTGAATCCGACTTTATTGATATACCTATAAAGTTTTGCAATTGTTACTATTGTGGAGGGGATTAAATTAAATTATGGTTCGTAATTTGATCAAATCTGGACGAATATATTATTAATTATGGGATCATTGATTGAGGGATACGAATACATCGCGTGTTTGTCCTAGTCTACTCCAATCTGTCTTGCATGGTCGGATACCATTACGGTTTGATTCAAGACTCTTCGACTTGCATACTATCGTGATATCTGGTAAAGCGTAACCGCATATATTTAATTTTGCCCTCGCCAAATTATTATTATACGCCTGAATTGTTTACTGCTAGGCATTACTACAAGTGTGTCATCAGTCAATCAGTCGTAGATTCTTTCATAAGTTGAATTACCAGTACATAGCGTTGTTGCAGTATTGCCCATGTTTTCGTGAAACACGACCCAAGCAAGTGTGGTTTCCAGACAATGACCGTGAACATACTTATCATCGATGACGATCCAGCCATTACGAAGATCCTCACGATCCTGATCAAGCGACAGGTTCCCAATGCCAAGATTATCATTGCCCACGATTGCATGACTGGTATTCAGGCGATTGACAAGATGAAGACGGGTCGTATTCGAAAGAAACGTATCGTCCCCGATCTTGTACTTGTTGATGCACGGTTACCAGTCATTGATGGGTTTCAATGCTGTGAGCGTCTGCTTGATCTGGGTGTATCACGTATGGTGATGATGACAGCCACCCTGACTCCGGATCTCGTTCCTAAGGTGATAACAGCAGGAGCCGAGACCGTCTTCAAGAAGAGTGCAGGTCTCAAATCCATTGCTACTGCCACTGCTGCAATAGTGAACGCAATAGAACAGGAAAAAGAGGAGTTAGCAGCTGAGAAATCCAAACGTTTTAGATGATCTATCCGTTATTTTTGCTATTTACCTTGTCGTGGAAATCCTTTTGAGTAGACAATCGTATTTTATCTCCCGAGTGCACATTTCAGGCGGTCAAAAAAGTGCGATACAAACAATCAAGGTCCTTACTACTGGCTATAGCTGTATTTACATTAGTCCTTTTCATGTCAAGTTCTCTGGCGTCGGCTCAGAGTTCAGATGAATGGTACGGTGATGAAAATATCAAGGCGTACATCACAGTGAACGGTGTCAATATCAAGGATGCCTCTGAGACCAATCCGATCACCATCGACCCTGAAGGTCACGACACACTCACTTTCAAGGTCAATGTGACGGCTCCCGTGCCGATCTATAATCTTACGGCTAAAGTCGCATTCTATTATCAGGGAGCCAAAATATTCTCCTATGAGATTCGTCAGAACGAGACTCAGGAGCTTCTACCGGGGACTCAGATTGGCTTTGAGGATCTTGAGGTCAACATCGGCGGTTATCTCTCAAGTGCATCTGGGGACATACCCATCGACATTGCAACAGGGATCTATGAGACCTCTGTCGATATCTATTATTATTTACAGGGTGACGATTATACAGGCCCGCCGACCCACACTATCAGCGGCGGATTTTATGTCTTGCTTCCGCCTAATGGTATCATTGATGCCGTGACATCAGCAGTCGGTATTGTTGCAACTGTTTCTACTGTGGGTGTTGTCACAGGTCTTGGCAGCCAGATCTATACCATTCTCGATGGACTCCAGACGGCTCACAAGTTTCGCAGTATTCAAAAGAAGGTGCATGAACTAAGGGCCCTTCCAAATCTTGCAGTCATCGGTGCACTCCCCACGCTCTTCTCGATATTTGCAAGTATGAAGATGAAAAAGAAGAAAGACGTGAAAGAGTCTGAGAGTGTCTCGGAGTTTCGTCTGAAGCAGCGTCTCCGCGAAGCTGCACCAGCTGCATGGCCAAAAGATCGGTGTCCCACATGTGGCCGTAAATGGCATGAAAAGACAAACACATGTAAGAAGTGTCACATTGATGAAGAAGAGGCGCGTCGGCGTTACGCGGAGCTACTCGTCTCAAAAGTCCCCCGTGCTATCAAGGTGCTGGGAAAGAAAAAGGCATTATCGATCAAGAAACTTGCAAAGAAGACCAAGTCCAATCAGTACAATGCTGGAGTGATTGGAGCCGCAATGGTCGATGCTGGATTGTGTGAGGTCACAAAGATAGAGACCCCCATTAAAGGATTCGTCTTGAACATTGCAGGTCTTGCATTCCTCATACTCACATGGCAGCAACTGCTTGGTGGTGCATCGAGCAAATGGCAGACAACTCTCACTATTGTGGGAGGCGCTCTCTCTTTAGCTGTGATTGTAGCACTGTACTTTGCTCGAAAGATGCAGATTGAGAAACTGCAAGCCGAGACGGAAGCGAAACAGGCAGAGGCCCGTGCTACTGTTCCTGATGACACTCCTGAGAGCGCACCCGCTTCCGACTCGCTGCTTGATATCTCTGATGAGTCTTCGCCAGTGGACACGGAAGAATCAGACGGATCGGTGGAACCTTCAGAACTCGAGTTTGATCCCACTGAATCGCCTGAAGATGCCACTAATGATGATGTTGATGGTGAATCTACGACTATTGACTCAGATGAGTTTAGCGGCTCTTCGGACAATACGGACAACAACGAGTAGGTAGTAAAAAATAGAACACGTGACGGGGAGACCCCGTCACATCTCTTTCTCTCTTATTGTGTTGCAGCACTCATTCGACAGTCCTTGACTCGGACTGAGGGAATGAACGTTGGGGTGGCGACTTCCCACCAATATACTTGTGTGCGATCCTTTCCCATGGCATCGATGTTCGCAAACATCCGCATTACGTTATCACTGATACGGAGGTTTTTGATCGGTCTCATCTCTCCATCCTTGACGAGAAACATCGCATCGCGTGGAATTGTCGAAAACTCGCCCGTCTGATAGTTCTGGAAGCGCGTATACCAGTTACAGGTGACGTAAATGGTCGGGCGATCACTCTCAAGAAGTTCTTCCAGTGTGTGATCACCCTGATTGAAGACGATATTCGAGGAGACCGGTAGTAACATCTTCAGGCTCTGGCTCAGTGATGCCGCACCAGAACTTCCTGTAGACTCGGTCTCGAACATCCGGGCCGTGGTCGTATTGTGCACAAACCCTTTGAGTACGCCTTCCTCTACTAACGTGGTCTTGCGTGATGGTGTGCCCTCAAAATCGAACGACCTACTTCCCAGACCCTCTGGCATGGCCGGGTCATCCCACACTGTGACATGTTCAGGTGCAATGCTCTGCCCCATGCGATCCGCGAGTGGTGAGATCCCGATCATGACGTAGAACGGATTTGCCGCGCCGGGCACGAATCCGAGGACATCGGCAGCCACCGTAGGACTCAGGACGAGATCATATTTTCCGGGTTCACCTTGCACTGCGGTACTGGCCTGTTTTGATAGGCGCCCTGCTTTTGTTCCCGCCTCGACCATCTGTTTCTCTGAAGCAGTGGGTTTGGTCCCACACGAGAGTCCCTGACCTGAGTAGTCAAGTTCGTCTTGGAACGCACGTACATTGAGATCATAGACCGTAGATGTCGACTCGCCACTTGGACCGTACGATGAACGGAAGTATCTCTCCCGCTTACCAAAGGCCAGTGATCCCGCGACTCGAATGGCTCCCTCTTCAATTGCTGCATCTATGGCCGCATTGACGTATTCCGGAGCCTTCTCGGTGAAGTCATCAAATTTGGGGTCGACAAGATCGGGGACTGGTGTGTACTTGCTCACTGTTTCCTCGACACCTGCAAAAAAGAATGATTCTGGAAGATGTTTGATGAACTCAATGCCATCATCGACCGTCTGCTTTGCTTCTTCAATGCTGGTGACAGAACGTTCAGTGAAACCTGATTGAGCGCCCTTGAGAATGATGAACATCTCAAGTTTCATCTCTTGCCAGCGCTTTGATATGTCAATGGCATTTTGCGAGAAGCGGATCTGTGATTCCTTGCCTATGGTCCCACGTATGATGATCCCTTCTGTCTTATCCGCAGCATAGTCAATAGTCGCATCAATAATTGTCTTCATCTCGTCAATACCGACCATTATCCAACACCTCCCAGTCTGATCCCTCTGAATCGCACATCGCCGCCCCCAGCATAGACTGGCACGCCCTGCATGGGATCGCTCTTACCACAGGTCCCTGGAAAGTCGAATCGGAGTTCTTTGCTCACGGCATCAACAGCACTCAGCATGCCCACACTGGTGGTTTCAAGCACTGGTCGTTTGACCATGATGTCTGTCAATTCGCCATTCCGTATCAGGTACGCCTCGGACCCAGTATACTTCGATTGATATCTTCGATCATCAATGTTCCATTCTTGGAAGCTCCTCATGAAGATCCCAAGTTTCACATCTTCCACAAGTTCTTCGAACGAGTAGTCGCCGGGCTCAAAGAAAGTGTTCGCCATTCTGATGATCGGTTCTCGATTGAACGCAGATGCTCTTGCTGCGCCATTGGAACCCATACCGAATCGGACACCGAACTCACGATTGAGAAGTGGTTCATTGATGATGCCGTTCTTGATGAGTGTCCGTTTTCTTGCCTTGACGCCCTCATCATCATAGAGGTAGAATCCCCCGGTATTCGGAATGGTCGGGTCTTCGCTCACAGTGACCGCTTCGCTGCCGACACGCGACTCGCCCAACTTGAGATCGCGCCAGAAGCTCTCTCCGGCCTGTGCTCCCTCTCGGCCCATGATTCTATCGCCCTCGCTTGGATGACCGACATTCTCATGTGATATGATCCCTGCCACTTCAGGTCCCACGATGATATCAACAGGACCATCAAGTAGTTCTTTCATTGCTTTGGCTTGGGTGGCTGCCTTCTTTAAGCGCTCCACCTCGTCGCCAATCTTCTCGATGACCTGTGCATCTTTGATTTGTTCCCAGCCCCCACAGCGGGTGAAGTCGAGAAACCTCTGTTCCGACCCAGACTCGGCGGCGGCAGTCAATAGGACGATCATGAAGATGTGTTCTAGGTGCCCCATGATCTTTGTTCCCTCGCTGGTCACGAGATATTTGTCCGTCACAGTGGGCGTGAGCATCATGGTATACTGCATCAGACCACTCATCTGTTCATTCATCTGTTGAGCGAGATCCATGATGTCTTCGATTCCCACTTTGCTCAGTGGTTGTTTGGCGTGAACAGACCATGTGTCCTCATTGGTTACAGGCTCCCCCAGATCTATTGGCTCCTTTCGATGCGAGTTCTTAGCCATCTTGAAGGCGGCTGTGATCGCCTCTTCGGCCAATGACTTGTCGATCCGATCGAAAGCAGCGAATCCGATATTGCCGTCAACAAGCAGCCGCACGCCAATGCCTGACTCTGGACTGGTACCTCCAGAGACCGGTTCGCCGTTCCGGTAGGCAAGGCCGCGTCCGACTTTTCGCTCGTATCTGGCCTCAACATATTTTGCACCGAGTCCGCGTCCGAATTCGACGCAATACTCAGCAAGATCGTGTGCTTCGGTCAATTCAAACAATGTCTACTTGTTCGCTTCTTTGAGATAAACCATCCGAATTGCGCCAAGTGAAATCATCACTATCCAAAGATTGAAGTCTGATGGTTCTCGACTCTATGGCAATGCTCTGACATTCAGGTGATACGATCTTGGTCGAAACTATTGCAATCATAGGTTGTGGTGCTGCTGGAGCTACTGCTGCTATGCAGGCCCGCAAATTCAACAGGAAGGTACAGATCACCATCTTTAACGAGGAACCCTATTCTCAGTATTCCCGGTGCGGGCTCCCATACACGATTTCTGGTAAGGTTGCCGCTTTTGACGACCTGATTCTGACACCACCCGAGAACTGGGCTGGCCTAAAAGTGGATGCTAAGTTTAGCACCCGTGTGACTGAGATTGATCATGGGTCTCGTGAGCTGAAGTACGTCGGAGAAGACGGAGAGGGCACGCTCAAGTACGATGCTCTCATCTTTGCTACTGGTGCCAGAAATGCGGACCCACCTATTGAGGGTCTTGACAAGGAACGTGTCTATGGTCTGCGGACTATAGATGATGCAAAGGCCTTGGTGAAGGAGGCCGACCAAGCTAAGAATATGGTCATTATTGGTGGCGGACTTATTGGGATGGAGGCCGCAGAGGCATTCCACGAACGCGGTGTACATGTGACCGTCGTCGAGTTCTTACCTAACGTTCTTCTCGCAATGGTCGATCCCGACATGGCACGAATCATTGAGGAACACGTGACCGCACAAGGCGTCACACTTCTGACCAACACTGCGGCAGAGGCGATTCTTGGTGAGAACAGTCCCACTGCAGTTCGTGTCAAAAATCGTGAGTCTGGTGAAGTTCAAGAAATCCCTGCTGATGCTGTAATTGTCGCAACTGGTGTTAGAGCTGTAGTCGATCTTGCAAAGAGCATTGGTGTCGAGATTGGTCCCGCTCATGGTATCAAGGTCAATGACAAGATGGAGACCAACGTTGAGGGCGTTTATGCCTGTGGTGATTGCTGCGAGCATGTGGAGTTCGTCACACGTAAACCGATGGTCGGAGGTCTCGGGACAGTTGCAGTTCGTCAGGGTCGAGTTGCTGGGATCAACGCTGCTGGCGGCGATGTGGTCTTCCCCGGGATCGTTGGTGCCAAGGTAACAAACCTGTTTGGTCTTGAGATCGCAAGTACCGGGTTCACAGAAAATCTTGCACAGCGGTTTGAGGTCCCTGTTGTCAAAGGTTCCGTCAAAGGTCTCACCAAGCCCCCATACTATCAAGGTGGAAAAGACATCAAGGTCAAGACGTTCTATGAAAAGGGAACAGGGCGGTTGGTTGGTGGCCAGATCGTCGGGGTCGAGGATGCGGCCATGCGGATCAACGTCATCACGCTTGGCATTCAGACCAAGATCAATGCAGCAGAACTCTTTGATTTCGAGAACTGCTATGCTCCCGCCGTGTGTGATACTTGGGATCCTATTGTGACATCAGCAGAGGCTGCGCGTAGACGGCTTAAGATGTGAGCCGCTACCACGGCCTTTGTCTTGTTGACGTAGGTTGAAGCCATACTCAAAATCGCTTACAGCATTAGAGATAACGCCTAGCACATTGGTACTGGAGGTGACATTGGATTTCCTTCGCAAAGTTCGTGAAGTATCTGCGTGAACGAGATGAACGATCAAAAGAAGAGTTCCCTCGCTTTATCGAGGAGTTACGCACAGGTAAGTGGGGGCCGACCTCTGCAATTCTGTTTGGTTCCCGTGCTCGTGGTGAGGCCTCGTTCATGAGTGATTTCGATGTCTTATTGATCACTCCCTCCGATATTGATGCGAAAGCTTTGAGAATGTGGGCACGAGAATTCCGCGTCGATCTATTTGTCGTCCCTGAGAATTTAGCCACCGAGTTGATATCTGGTCTTCACACAGTATTGCTTGATGCATTGACACAGGGCCGTGTTCTCTATGATGATCGAGAGATAATCCCCCTGCTACGAGAGACATGCCAGAGTGTGATCGAGGCTCGAAATCTTCAGCGTACTCTCCAAGGTTGGGTACTTCGCTCCGCTTTTTTGTGAAATGCTGTTAGCCTATCCGACAAGCATCTCAATATTATTCAATGGAAAGATGAATGAGTTGAACTGGCTCGCAGCTGTAGTGATGATGTCCACTGAGTCTACTGTTCCCTCGGTGTTCCCATGAAGATAGGCTGCCTTTGCGATCTCTTCAGCGGTCTCCCAACTCGGGACCATCCCGATTTCCGGTCCCAGTGTGGAGACTGCTACTCTCCGATCCCCTTCTCTATCTGCTTCCTGAAGGAATTTGGTGACCGCCTTGAATATCAGAGTACGCCTTTTTTCGTCATGGATAGTGATTCGTGTCCAGTACTCAACTCGTTTTGCTGAACTGTCTTCTTTTGCAGTCAGTCCCATATGCCCATTGGTACCAGTCGGTGATAACGAGACCCCAAGAGGGATATTGTCTGCCTTTAGAGCAGCGTCCATCTCGGAGTCATCATAGGGCCCGAGTCTGAGCGTGATCGTCAATCGGCCAAAGACCCATGTCCGCGGTTCCATCAGCGATCACCACGGACCTCGTGAAGGGCCCTCTCAAATGCATTCGTGCCCTGTGCGTCATACCCCACCAATACTATTCTCTCTACCGACCCGGGATTTTCTGCAAATTTCGTTACACCATTGATGATCGCACGGGCCGCCTCTTCACTTGTGAGACCACCCACTCCTGCCCCAATTGCTGGAAATGCTATCTCTCGGATCCCTCGCTCAGCAGCCAATCGCATGGCATGTTCTACAGAGGACTGGACGTTTTCTAAGGTGGCCCTTCCCCCCGGCGGCATCCCTGCGCAATGGATGACATACCTTGCCCGTAATCTGCCACCACTGGTGATCACGGCCTCTCCCGGCCTGATGGGTCCTTGGGCCATTGCCTCCTTCTCGATCTCCGGGCCGCCCCTGCTCTTGATTGCTCCTGCTACTCCCGAGCCCATCCAGAGGTCCGAGTTTGCAGCATTCACTATTGCCTCTGTATCCAACTCGGAGATGTCACCGCTCTCGACCTGTATCGTGATCCTCCCGATCTGCAACTCCATTGCATTCACATCCATGGTAGGGATAGTCGCTTATTCGTAAAAGTCTGTTGTCAACATTCTGTCATAAATCCTAAAAGGACCGGGGCGAGACCTCTCTTGGCGAGGTCACTGAACGACATTGATAATCACGAGATTGCTGCATTGATTGAGAGGTATGGCCGTCCGCGACGACTACATTTCTCAGCTGACTTTCTTGACTTCGAATGTGAGTTGGTCAAGCGTAGTGCTGCAAAGGGTCGACATCATGATATCACCTGTTTTATCCGTGTCGGGGACAAGTTCGCAGTGATCCAGAAGCATGACTATGCGGGCACTGTCATCTTCCGTGCACCCTCTGGTGGTGCTAATCCCGGAGAACCGCTTGACGTTGCGGCCCGACGCGAGATGCGGGAAGAGACTGGTCTGGATGTTGAACTGCGACGGTTCGTTCTTGATGTGACCTTGGATGTGCGGTGTGCGGACGGCGTGATACCGTGGAGGTCTCTTGTCTTTCTCGCGGATGCTACCAGTAGCGATCTTCACATCATCGATACGCACGAGATCCATGCTGTTCGTCTTATGTCCCGTGAGGAACTTCTTGGTGATGTCGAAGAGGCCATGCTCAGATCGGGATGGGGTGGCTTTGCGTACCGTGCATTCCTCAGCAGATCCTTTTTCGAGACGATGGATCAATTAGGTCTCCACTGAACCAAGTGTGAGTGAAAAAGTAAAACGAGAAATGAAATGAAAAGAAAAATAATAGAAGGCTGTACTTAGCAGCCCCCTATCTCTTTAGACTATACAGGCATCATAGTGATGCCAAGTTTCTGTACCAGTTCCTTGTACCGGTTCCGCACGGTCACTTCTGTGACTCCAGCCGCCATCGCAATGTCTCGCTGAGTGACCCTATGGTCTGTGAGAATCGATGCGATGTAGATCGCTGCTGCTGCAAGGCCACGAGGATCGCGTCCCGTCACGAGGCTTCTGTTCTCCTTTGCCTTGGTGAGGATCTCTAAGACTTTCTTCTGCACCTCACCAGGAAGATGGAGTTGGGCAATGAAGCGTGGAACATAGTTCGCAGGGTCTGAGATCGGCATCCGGAGCTTGAGCTTCTCGACCAGTAACCTGTAGTGCTGACCGATCTTCTTCTTGCTCACTCGTGAGTGGCGTGAGATCTCTTCAAGTGAACGTGGTGCATTTCTCAGTCTGCATGCTGCGTAGATTGCAGCCCCGACCATGGCGTCGATGGACCGGCTTCTGGCAAGTCTTCGGACAATGAGCTTTCTGTACAACAGAGCGGCAAGTTCCTTGATGCTCTTTGACAGTCCAAGCTGTGATGCCAGTCTATCAAGTTCTGACATGGCCTGTGCAAGATTTCTGTCAACTGAGCTGTGCACCCGTGTCCGAATCTGCCACTTTCTCATGCGGTAGATTTCTGAGCGTCTATGTGCAGAGAACTTTTTACCCTGACTGTCATGGTCTCGCCAATCGATCATTGTTGAGAGACCTTTGTCGTGGATAGAATAGTTCGTTGGTGCGCCAGTTCTTGAGCGTGCATCTCTCTCATCACTTGTGAAGGCTCTCCATTCGGGGCCAGTGTCGATTCTGTGCTCGCTGATGACCAGCCCACAAGTCGCGCAGATTCTCTCCCCTTTTTGTAGATCCTGGACTATTTCGTGTCCTCCACATTCTGGGCATGTAAACTCGTATTCTTTTCTAGACTTCTCGTGATGTTTCCTTGGTCGTTCGCTTCGTGATGCCAATACTTTCACCTTCCGTTCGTGCAGGCGGTATGCGGTACACTGTCTTCACTAGTATGCAGCTGTGGTGGCAGCAAAAACTCTGTCTTCAAATGGCATTGACACCTGCTTATCCGCTACATTTATATAGTGTACAGAATTACTATATAAAGGTTTCGGTATGAATGAATGATTTCCACATATAACTATTCATTTTCCCCCATCTATAGTATTGCCAAATTTGGATTTAAATCTATTGCTGTCAATAAAAATATGTCAGGCGCTACTTTTCCGGCAACAAAACGCATGAAGATTGGTCAAGATAATGAGGTCATGTTTAGATCATTGTCGGATGAACGCAGATCTAATGGATAGTCTTACTGCTTCATATACAGAATATTGGACGTTCAGCTACTGGTGGTGTTGGTCTGTTGTCAAAGATCCGCGTGGGGCAAGCGGAGCCTGCGGGATCCAGATGTGATATACAGTACCTTGGGTCCAATCATCTTGAACTCGATTTGTGACGGACAATTTCCCCCCTGCAAGTGTGATGATATCTCGGGCGACATGTAGGTCCACATCGCCGAATCGGTGGCGGAGGTCAAACAACGTGCATTTTTTTCGGCGGGAATGATGCTTACAATGACTACCAGTCCTCAGAGTGCCTGTAGTGGTTGTAACCTCCGAGTTGAAGGTGAATCGGACTCAGTTTGCATAACACCTTCGCCGTTCGTGCTGTTAGCCATGCTGTTTGTTAATCAACATATGGAAATAAAATCTCCGTGCCCCAAAATTATTCTCGAGATCAAGGTCGCTATGCTGACTTTTTGTGTGCTCTAGCAGATCCTATTGTCTTCAGAAATGCGTTCAACAATTTTCGTCCTTGGTCATTGTTAGCCAGATACTCTGTGAATGCCTCGATCCTGTCAAAGGTCTCCTGATGGATCAAATGCTCGATCTCACAGGCATCACTCTCAGCTATCTGCTCGTCAACTCCTAGAAGAACAAAGAGGTCCTGCAGGACATCATAAGTACGCATCAGCCGCTTGGCAATGCGTTGTCCTCGTCTGGTCAGATTTACCGCTCTGTACTTTTCATAGCCGACCATCTCCATCTCTGCAAGTCTCTGGAGGGCGGCTGTGACGCTTGGTGCTCGTACACCGAGCCTCTCTGCAATATCGGTCACTGAGGCCGCACCGTTCTCTCTCTCGATCTCATAGATGGTCTTAATATACATCTCAAGAGCGTCAGTGAGTCCGTCCTCAGCCTCTCGTCTTCCTGACATGCTGAACACCCCGTTTGGTAATCTTGAATGTCCTACCTTCTCTCTGGTTGCGTGTACAGGCCGCGTACATAGGACATGATTTGCACGTGGATCCAATGTCACAAGAAGTTGCGACCTCCTCGATAAGGCCACGGCGTACTAGTAAGACAAGAATGTCCCCCAAGGTCTCGGGCTGGACGCCAACCTCCTGTGCCAGATCACGAGTGGTTATGATCCTGTCTTCCATCATCGTCTTGAGGATCGTGCCAATCATTACTTTGCCTCCTCCGGCTCATTTGCCAATTTTCTAGATAACCATACAACCACCACTATTGGCATAGTCACGAGATAGACGACAAGCGACCACGTCAGGCCCTCTGTGATCGACCAGCTCGCCCAGTCCTCAAGGCGCAATGCCCATCCGAGAAGGTTGGATGAGATCACAATGACCCTGAGCAGAAATACTACTGTTGCAAGAATCAGTCCTACAATGATGAATGCGAAGGCCTCGGGTTCTTTATGGCGTGTCTGGAGTAACCCTTCACAGAACACTGCTCCAATAACAATGATTAGGAAACTATCCATTAGGTCTGGATTGAATAGGCTGACCGAGAAGCCTCCCAAAGATACGAGTAACTCCACCAATCCCACTATGAGATATATGGGGCATAATATGAATGACAGAACTCTCCACAGGTCTTGATCTTGTTGCAGCCAATCAGCCAATGAACAGGCCTCCTATCAGATACACAAGTGTGGCAATAAAGTATGCAAGGAGCATCTGGTACGTCACTGAGAATGCTGTCCATTTCCACGAGCCAGTTTCCTTCTTCACAGCACCAATCGTTCCCACACACGGCACATAGAGCAATACAAAGATCATGAGTGCGAACGCCGAAATAGGGGTCATGGTTCCCAGAAGTGCTGCATGAAGACCACTGGTCCCTTGCACTGCAAAGATGATCGATAGCGATTGAATGACAGCCTCTTTTGCAAGGATGCCAAAGATGAGGCCCACCACGATCTGCCAACTGAATCCCATGTGTGCAAAGATTGGCTCCGAGAGTTTTCCGAGGAATCCCACATATGACTGCTCGATGGGCACACCGTAGCCTGCGGGCCCAAAGGATGAGGCGACCCATATGACCAGGCTACCGATGAAGAGGTATGTTCCTGCCTGTTTTAGAAACATGACTCCGCGTTCCCACATGTGGCGGAACGATCCGTGAACGGTGGGAAGCTGATAGAGTGGTAATTCCATGACCAGTGGTGATGATTCTCCTTTGAAGAGGAACTTCTTGAAGAGGGTGGCCATGATGATTGCCATGACGATTCCGAAGATGTAGAGGAAGAAGATGATCGTGCCTGCATATGCTGGGAAGAAGATTCCTGCAAGAAGCACATAGACCGGGAGTCTTGCGGAACATGAGATGAGTGGTGCTACAAGGATGGTGGTCAGTCTGTTTGCCTCGCCATCAACGGTCCGTGAGGCGCTGACAGCAGCCACACTGCATCCAAATCCAAGGAGTAGGGGTATGAATGATCTCCCATGAAGTCCGATTTTGACCATCCAACGGTCCATGACGAAGGCTGCTCTGGCAAGATACCCTGTGTCCTCAAGGACTGAGATTGCCAAGTACAGAAAGAAGATCGGAGGGACAAACGTGAGAATGAATCCGACTCCTCCCAGAACGCCGTCCGTGATCAATGAGGCCAGCCATGGGATGGGGATTTGTGATGTGAATCCGCCAAGCCAATCAAAGAGGAGTTCGATAAGTGACATGAAGACTCGTGAGGCCTCAAAAGTGAACGTGAACATTGCCCACATGACCACTAAGAAGACGGGGATCCCCAGATACTTGTGGAGAAAGACGCGATCCAGCATGTCGCTGATGGTCCACTTTTCTTTGCCTGCCTTGTAGGCATCGGAGAGAATGTCACCAATGATCTTGTATCTCTCATCCGCTAACACTATTTGAGGATCTGCCATGTCTTCCTCACTGAATTCTAGAAAGGGCTCTTGGTCGTCACTCATTGGATTCCCACCGCCAGGATCTTTTCTCGTAACTCGTCATCGACCACAAGAGGCAGTATCTCTGGGTCTCTCTCCAGCAGTCGTAGTGCAACCCATCTTGGAGGGTATCTTTCCAACAGCTCCCTCTCGTTTTCCAGAAGCATGACTATCTCTTTGAGCGATTTCTCGATCTTGGGACTGTATTTGATGGATGGCGGATGGAGACGCTCGTATTGCCCATGATGATGTAAGCGTGGATGATAATGCAGATGGTCCTTATCGATATCGCCCGGAAGATGTTCATCTGCGTTGGATTCGCCAGTGAGAACATGAGGCGGTACCGCTTTCAGTATTGCCTCCTTGAGTTCCTCCATGCCCTCTTTCTTTGGGGCCGTTGTGATAACAACGGGAGCTCCAAGTCGCTCGGACAATTTCTCGATGTCAATCTTATCGCCCCTCGACCGTACGACATCGTACATGTTCAGTACTACAACAAGCCTCAACTGGAGTTCGATCAGTAAGAGTGTGAGGTAGAGGTTCCGTTCAAGCTGGGATGCATTCAAGATATCTACTACCACATCAGGACGGTTGTCGATGAGATATTCTCTGGCCACACGCTCGTCCTCGGAGAGCGCACTTAGACTGTACACCCCGGGAAGATCGATGAGCTCAAACTCGTAGCCCTTGTACTTGTAGTATCCTGACTTCATCTCCACCGTCTTACCGGGCCAGTTTCCCGTATGTTGTCGTGAACCAGTGAGATTGTTAAAGACAACTGATTTTCCAACATTTGGATTCCCGATCAATGCGACTCGGATCTTCATGTCTTCTATGACACCTCTTCTACAAGTAGTTGACTAGCAATCCCGTGGCCGAGAGCAATTCGGGTGCCTCGTATCTCAACCAGAACGGGACCACTTCTCCCACCTTGGACGATCTCGAACACACAGCCCCATGTGAATCCGAGGTCCATGAGGCGTCGGAGCATCTCCCTGTTTCGTCCTGTGAGACCATGTCTTCCTCCGCGAACCTTGTGTCTTCCTCGTCCACGTGCGGCACGTTGATGGCCTCTTATGAATGAGTCTTGTGCGATCCCAACGAGTCTACATACTCTTCCTGATGGTACAGTGGTGAGAATCTTTGGTTTCCCCTTGACCTTGTGCGCCAATGTATCAATCTCCATGTTGTCTATTTATTCGTACCATCTCTTTGGCACCCTATACTTTTAGCTTCGTCTAAATATTTTAGTCTTGTCTAACTCAAAGGATGCAGTTATCCAGATTTAAAGCTTGTTAATGCGACATGTTTCACTAGACCAGACCATAACCGTTAACATGGATTATGCTCTTAAAATCACGAACAACAATGTCATATCACAAGACCCCTCTGAAATATGGAACCGCGACAATTGACGAATTTATCCCGACCAAGTTTGCCAAGACCAAGGTGCTTGAGGTCGAAGAGTTCATACCGGATTTTGATGACTTTGAAACGCGACTTGATCACGTTATGCGTAACCCTATTGGCTCGCCTCCACTTGAGGAATTGGTGAAAAAGTTCTATTCGAAGGGTAATGACATAATCATTGTTGTAGACGATAACACACGTCCTAATGTCCACACCAAGCTGATCATTCCCCCGCTCACAAAATATCTTCTATCCTTAGGTGTGGAACGGGACGATCTTAAGATCATGGTGGCAAGTGGGACTCACACTCCACCGTCAAAGCAGGCGTTAGAAGAGAAGATCTTTGGTCCTTCAATCTATGCTGACTGGAAGGACAATATCCTGATTCACAACTGCGACTCCGGAAATCGTGACATGGGGGTCTCAGCAATGGGTACTCCCATTCTGATCGATGAGCGGATCATGGATGCTTGTCTGGTCATCACACTGAGCGATTCGGAGTATCACTATTTCGCAGGGCAGGCCGGGACCGTCAAGTCGTTCTGTCCGGGTGTGGCCGGGCGTGAGACCATTCGTATCAACCATCCAAAGATGTTTGATCTTGAGCTTGGATTCAAGCCCGAGTGCCGGCTCGGAAACACAAAGGGCAATCCTGTGATCGAGGACATGATCGATATCGCAAAGAGGATGAAGGAGCACATCAATATCTTCTGTATCGACACCATTGTAAATAGTGGGGAGGTCGTGTACGTTCAGGCCGGTGACATCATTGAGTGCCATAAGGCCGCCTCTGAACCTTTGCGGAGGCTTCGTGTCATTGAGGTCGATGAGCCCGGAGATATTGTGTTTGTCTCAGTTGGTGATCTGGGAATCAATCTCTATCAGGCAGGCAAAGGGATACATGCCGCATGGAATGCAGTGCGTCATGATAAACGAGGCTGGATCGTGCTGCTGGCCCCCTGCGAGGATGGTATTGGAAGTGCGGCTTACGCAGAGGCAATGGAGGCCTCCAAAGGTATGAACGTGAAAGAGGCTCTCAAATTTGTCATCCAGACCTACTGCTCTGAGACGACCTTCAAGATCGGAAACCAGAAACCACCTGACCTCTATCGGATACTTCTCGATGTCGAAGAGGGTAACATCAAAGTGATTACCGGGGAAGACCCCAAGCTCCTTCGCGAGGTCTATCGCATGGAGGGACTCAATCCCTCGTCTACGGAGGATGTGCAGAGGATTCTACGCGAGCTTGTGGAGCGATACGTCCAAGAGAATCCTGATATCCCCGACCCACGGATCTATGTGGTGCCAGATGCAGGGGTTCTGGTGCTGGTCAAAAATAGATGATTCCTCTCTGAGGATCTGGTCTTCAGACCTTGCAGTCTAACCGACCGCAATTGATAGAGAGGAGCCTCTCTTCAGATACTGGCAATTATTGCAGAGGCCTTTTTATGCAGATGATGTGCGGTCTTCATGGGTAGTGCCAATGATAAAAGTCTACAATACGCTATCACGGTCAAAGGAAGAGTTCAAGCCACTTGAAGAGAATCATGTTCGAATGTATGTCTGTGGCCCGACCGTGTACGACTATCCACACATCGGCAATGCACGATCCTTTGTCGTCTTTGATATGATCCGCCGGTATCTCGAGTATAGCGGATATCGAGTCACCTACATCACGAATTTTACAGATGTTGATGACAAGATGATCTCCCGCGCAAATGAGGCTGGGATCTCAGTGCAGGAGTTGGCCGCACGGTTCATCTCAGAGTACTATAGGATTGCCCACGAGCTGAATATCAAACCCGCAACTGTCAATCCCCGTGCCACAGAACATATTGATGATATCATCGAGATGATTGAGTTGATCATCAAGAACGGCCGTGGATATGTGGTTGACGGAGATGTCTATTTTGACGTGAGCGAGCATCCCAATTATGGAGTGCTCTCACGGATCTCACCCGATGAACTATCTGCGGGAGCTCGTGTGGATGTGGATGAGCGAAAGACCGACCCACGGGACTTTGCGTTATGGAAGTCTGAAAAGCCCGGTGAGCCCTCGTGGGACAGTCCGTGGGGAAAGGGTCGACCCGGTTGGCACGCTGAGTGTTCAGTCATGGGTGCGTACTATCTAGGACTGCCATTTGACATTCATGGTGGTGGACAAGACTTGATCTTTCCACATCACGAGAATGAGATAGCTCAGTCATCAGCCGCTTACGGTGTCGAGACCCCGATCAAGTACTGGCTCCACAATGGCTTTCTGACAATCGAGTCCGACAAGATGAGCAAGAGTGAAGGTAACTTCTTTACTGCCCGAGAGGTCCTTGATCACTTCGATCATCAGGCGGTCCGGCTGTTTCTCATCTCTGGTCATTATCGTCAGCCACTGGATTACAACACGAAGGCCCTTGAGCAGGCCACACAATCGGTTGAGCGAATACGCAACGCAGTTGATACGATACGCGGTCGCATCTCGATCCTCGAAAAACGGGGAAGTGGCAAGACGGAGGCTGACGACAAGATCGTTGAGGCTATTGATGCGCTCCGCTCTGGTTTTGAGAGAGAGATGAATGATGACTTCAACTCGCCAGGTGCTCTTGCAGAGGTCTTCGCTTTCATTCGAGTGCTAAACACATTTGTGAAGGATGCTGAAAAGACAGCGGTTCTTAGAAAGGCACTGGCCACGCTCTCTGAACTTCTTGGAGTCCTCGGTATTGATGTGACAAAGAGTACTGACTCCGATGCGGGTGCTGGTGACTCGGTGCGCCTTGAGGGAGTGATCGAACTTCTGCTTGAGGTCCGGGAGAACGCTAGGAAAAACAAAGACTGGGCAACGTCCGATCGTATCCGTGACCGCCTCAAGGAACTGGGCGTCATTGTTGGCGATACCAAAGATGGCCCGACTTGGAAGCTCGAGTAGATATTCTCTTTTCAACGGGGCCTCGGCTCCGTTGCACAGTTTATTTATTTCTTAATAAAGATCACGCGTCTTCAGCAACGATGACCGACTTACCGTTTGCGGTCTCTATTACACGAGCCTTGCCTTCCTTTTCCAGAACTCGCGCAAGATCAAGGGTTTCGGCCAGTGCCAAGACAAGTTGCGTGACATCATAGTCACCATAGAGTCTACGTGAGAGTTGATAGATTGATGTTGGCTTATCGGTGAGCAGTTCAAGGAGTTGTTGTAGTTTTCTCTGGATGTCGGATTTTAATTCACTAACACGTTCTCTGAGACTTTGGACGTTCATTCTATGACCGGGAAGAATTCGATAACCGTTGTACTTGAGGATCAGATCTAACGAGTCCAGATAGGTCAGCATTGATATCCCGGGCCCCTCAAAATCTAGGCTGGGATTTGAACTGATATCTCCAAGTACATGGTCTCCCGTAAAGAGCAGTCTTGCATCATCCGCAGCAAAGCACACCGACCCCCGAGTGTGTCCCGGTGTCCAGATCACTACCAGCATTCCGATTCCGGACTCAAGAATCTCCCCCTCACTGAGCGTCTGAATAGATGGGACTGCCTGTGCAAGTGAGAGAAAGTATTTTGCCAATTGTTCTGTATTGATTGCCGCGATCGCCTCTTCGGGTGCGCCTCCCTCTTTGGCGATCTTCATGTATGCCTTCATTCTCTCTGGCATGTACTCATTATGATATGCGAGACGATAGACATCCTCGCTATGAATTGCAATCAGTGGCTCTTTTAGACCGTGTGATCTTCTTGCGTCTAGAAACATTCCAGCCATGCCTGTGTGATCGATGTGCCCGTGAGTGAGGAGTATCTGTTCTATGTCTTCAAAATGGTAGCCTAGATTCGACAAGATTTCTTGCATCTTTTCTATGGCTGGTGGATATTGTGGTCCCACATCAATGAGTGTGAGTGGTTCTCCTTCGATGAGATAGCTGTTGACGGTGCCCACAGGAAATGGTGTGGGGATCTCAAATAGATGCACTCCGTGAATTATCTCAGGCACAATTCGGTACTCCTTTACTTGCTCCTGCAGCACTAGTGCAGAGTTGTCCGTATCTCAATATATGTTACTGATATTTTACAGTTTTTTGTAGTCTTATTTTCAGAAAGAGTTTCCATTTATTATAATACTTTTTTCTGGCGACCACGCTATTTTCGATAGAGCTTGAATTGGCAGCTCTCATCGCCCATTGCTCGACAAGCCACCTCTTTGACGGTGATCGCCGGATTGTTGAGTGCTCCTTCTATGAATCCGCTAAAGAACCCACAGATCGGCCTATCTGCGGTCTTGCCCCGACAGATTGGGCAGAGCTTGATGTCGAAGAGTTCGTGTTTCGTGTCAAGATTTACAACGGAGATCTCATCAAGTAATTTGAGTACGTGTTGAAGATTGACAACATACTCTCCACTCAGCCGCTCTTTAGCAATCATATGACCCGAGTAGAGACCTATCGCGTAGGATAACTTGTCAACGGTTTCTTCATCTTCTGTGAAATATTGATCAAGTCTGCGTACGATCTTAATAGTATCTTCAGGATATCCCTCGATGATATCTAGTCCCACATGCAGTAGTTCATACAAGCTCTGTAGAGGAATGTCCACTGGAAGATACTGTTGTAATGCGGGATACTTCTCAATGATATTTCTCAGGCTCTGGTAGATTTCTTCAATACGTGACTTGAATGCCTCAAATGTGTCCGCTATTGCGATAGCTCCGTCATCATGAAGAATGTCCCCGTACGTGGAGAAGAACTCCCGTCTGATCTGGTTGATGAAGATCTCCGCGAACTTCTCATGTTTCTCGTCCGAGGCGTGGACTACGAATAACAGCGGACTATGTGAGCTGTATACAAGAACCCCGTCAGATACGGTTATTGACTTGATCTCCTTGTGGCCGAGTTCCTTCATCAGTGCGTTGATGGCGCTGGAGAACCCTCCAAAGAGATTGACAAAGCCCTCTATTCCCTCCGTGGTCGAGGGGTCAAGGTCTATGCTCAACAGTGGAAGACCATCCATATGGATGATCATGACTGTTTGAATGATGCTATTCATTCGTGTCTTCTCCGAATAGACGATGGCTGAAATCATAGAACTGACGGAATGCGAAGATGAGAATGAAAATCCCACCTAAGAGTAGAAACAATCTCGTTGGTTTCCAGATGAGATCGTAGAACTCCTTTGGGGTGAACCATATCCATTCATCAATCGCATCCATAATGGTGCTAACGAGGCCGAGGATCGCAAACAGCATGAGGGAGTAGAACGTCCGTTTTCGTTCGATGACCGGGTATCGATTCTTTGCATAATAGATACTCACCAGTACGATGACAAATGCGATCGCTGCTCCTGCATCCAAGAACGCCTTGAACAATTCAAGTGGTGTGTCTGGTGGATGAAATATCGTGCCAACCTGCATCATTGCACCTCCCATAGGCTCGCCCCATAAACAGCGATGCCATAGATTCCCAACGCGAATAATAGTAGGCCAATTACAAAACATGACCCATCAAGGACATTTAACAGATCCACAGTGAAATCATCGAACTGTAGGGTGTCGAGAGCGTCGAAGATTCCATGGAGCATTAAAAAGAACAAGCCTGCAAGGATTTTATTCCATCCTTTTGATGTAAGCTTGGGATGTTTTGATTGAACCATGAATGCAAAGATAAATGCCATGAGAAAGCCAATTGCAATTAATAATTCTATACTGATTAATGGAAGATCCTGTGGATCCAGCAGGCCATCTTGCATGATATCACCACCTATTCTACCTGACTCTCCTTCTGTTAAATCTTCTCAGTCTTGCTTTGCACTCCTCTTTCTCGTCGCTACGGGCTACTGACGGTGTATTGTATGTCCTTTCAAAGTTCTTCGAAATAGATCCGTAACAGTTCAGCGACCGATCTGGCCCGCGATACGCAGCCTCGATCCCGGTATGGCTTTGATCCGTCAAACATGTCGGATATGGTACCAAGGCAACCTGTGCGAATGGTGTCCAGCACTGGCCGGAAAAAGTGTTTGTCCGCATATTTTATATTTTCTTTTGTCTTGCCTTTGACCTTCAAGTATGCAGAGATATATGGGCCGATGAGCCACGGATGGACGGCACCCTGATGGACTGCTCCAGCTCTGCTCTTTGGTCCGCCGGTCACTGCTCGTGCAAAACGCGGATCTCGTGGGGATAGTGTTCGAAGTCCATATGGTGTCAGTAACTCATCAGTGACGACCTTGAGAACTGCCTCAGCCCTCTCTTTGTCTAAGAGATTGAAGGGTAGAGCAATAGAGAAGATCTGATTTGGTCTGATGGACTTGTCCACCTTCTCATCACTGACCACATCGTATAGATATTTTAATTCGTCATCCCAGAAGGTCTGGATGAATGCCTCTCGCACCCACTGCGCGACTGCAAGGTACTCGTAAGGATCATACCCCCGCATCTCATTCATCTCGCCCATGGCCATGAGGGCATTGAACCAGAGCGCGTTGACCTCCACGCACTTTCCTATCCGCGGAGTCGCAACCCAGTTTCCAATACGTTCATTCATCCACGAGACCTCGACTCCCTCAATTCCTGAACAGATGAGTCCGTCAACATCCTCGTGGATATTGTACTTGGTGCCCATTCGATATGCGCTGATTATTGATTCAAGAGTGTCCCAGATTATTCCTGAAAGGAATTCGGTATCAGTTGTTGACTTCACATAATGCCAGACCGCAAGGATATACCAGAGCGAGGCATCTACACTATCGTACTCAGGTTGGATACCTCTCTGAGGAAAGTCGTTTGGAACGAGTCCGTAGCGTGAATGGCGTGCGTATGTCTTCAGGATCTCTCGTGCATCATTAAACCGTCCCAGTGAGATCGTCAGACCCGGCAATGATATCAGTGAGTCAAGACCAATGTCCTCAAGATGATGGTATCCGGCTATGACCGAGCGCGAACGAGAGGTCGCCCGATCAACAATGAACGAGTCCGCATTGAACACAAGCCATTCGATATCCTCCTCACGAGGCTTGTCCGTCAGAGCATAGGCACGGTCGTTGAGAACTTTTCGTCGGCGAAGCTCGTCAAAGCGAAGTTTGAGAAAGTCCTTGCGGGTCGCCTTCATCAATGGGCCGAGATCGCGTGTGAGGTCCTTTCGTGAGGGGCCTGCTGCAAATAGAAAAGAGAGGTAATGCTCACCGGGCTCAAGAACCGTGTGAAAGACGCCGGGGATCCAGAGCTGTTCCTTATGTGGCAGTCCCATGGCCTTGTCGCGTCGATAGACCTGTGGTTCGGTGACTCGGATCTTACTCGGAGAGAACTCGGCATCTGGGGTCCAACAATACATCCACGGACTGCTTAGTCTCTCATCAAATGCGTAGTACGAGTGTTCATTGACTGGTTCATACTGAGGAGTAAAGTCAAGATATGTGGGTCGAGTGTGGAGACCTCTGTTTGTGTGAAGCGGGGTCACTGTAAAGACGATCTCATCGTTTGTTGAGATCTCATAGCTCACGGTTGTGATGTTACGCCGATAGGGCATGAATACGGTCTTCTTCAGGGTCACTGCGCCTGTACAGTACGTCATTGTGGGCAGCGGGTTGAGGGCGAACCCCTTTAGCATCCGATAGCCGCGGTGGGTGACTCCCTCTTCTGTCTGTTCAGTAGACAGATTGTATTCTTCCTTGGGAGTAATCACCACTTCATCCAGTCGCGAGAGTGTGAGCCAGCGATCAACTGGTGGGTTGAGGGCTGCGACCATCAGCCCGTGATAGCCTCGGGTGTTGAGACCTACAATTGTCGATGACGCATACCCTCCAAGACCATTTGTGCTAAGCCATTCAAATGTGACGGCTCTGTTCAGTCTGAGGTCTGCATCTTTTAACACAATTGGCAAGGCGTGGGTCTCCAACGGCTCTACATAGAAACGGCGGTGTACATCCCTTAAAACCTTACGAGGTAAATCTCTTCCGATGAATTTATTCACTTCTTGTATTTATACGTGTACTAGTCATGTCCTAGTACACGTATGACTCTTGCTAGTACACGTGAGTAACTAGCTCCCTATTTGACCAAATGGTCACGTATGCTATTTTATTCTTCGATTCCCAAGACCTTGTGGACCATACCTGTTGCAGTGCGGCCAATTGCTATCAGCACGATCTCTATCAAGATGGACATGATGACGATTCCGACTGCGATTGTGAATGCGAAGAAGCTGAGCGATGTAGTGGCAAGGGTGATGAGGTAGTATTTGTAGACCAGCCAGTATCCCCACAGGCCCATGATCAGAATGAGACCCACCGCAAGACCATACATGATGATCACAGTCTTGACTCCCGGTTTGCTGAGATCCACAGCCTCGAGGTCTGGGCCGATGACGACTCGTCCGAGTCGGCGGTTTGCTCGTACAAAGAAACCGATGGCTCCGAGAAAGAAGAAGAGCGTGATCATTGCACCGAGAAGAAGCAGAAAGATTGCAGTGTCCGTACCAATATTTTCTATGACTCCTCCCGGCCTACTTACAGCATAGGCCACAATTGAGCCTAGGGCTGCAATCCCACTGGTGAGGAGTGTTACAAACGCCACAGTGGCGGTGCCTCTAAAGAGGGAGGTCACATCTATCTTAGTCTCCTCATCCACGGTTGCTGGTTCAATGTCCTCGCTCATGAAGGTCTCCTCTCGGATTATTTTCAGTGTAGGTACGTATTCACGACACATAAAGGATTGTGTTGTTGATTCCCATCCCCTTATGATTGCTGCTGATGCAATTATGATCCGGTCGCTCGTTTAAAGATGCCTGATAGAATATTGCTCTGAGTTGCTACGGTCTCTCACTGGCACTTGATTTTCGGTATTCGTTCCACGTTTCTCAGGCCAGTTTCGGTATGGCTATAAGCCAGAGGAACCCAGAACTCTGTCATCAAGGAGGTCCTAAATGCACCGATCTGGTCAATCTCTTCCCGCTCCAAGGTCTGACACCGTGTTGGGTCTGAACTCGCGGCTCTGGAGATTGGCATTTGTGCTTGGGATCGCTCAATTTTCTGCAAGCCTCTGGCTCTGGCAGTTCTCAATTCATCTTGAGACCATTATTGTTCCCTGGCAAATGGGGGTGACTTTCACAGCAGGGACCGTTGCCATACTCGTGGCCTCACCGGTCTCGGGTTTTGTCTCGGATCGGCTCGGCCGTAAGGTGACACTGATTTCGGCCTTCATTCCAATACTGCTTGGACTGGCACTCCTCTATGCATTACCCCTGTGGCCCCATGTAGTCATTGCCTTTGGTCTCATCCGCCTTGGCTGGGGAATCATCATGATCATCTCGCGCGCTATTCCCGCCGACGAGATCTCTTTGAGTGCGAGCACGGACTCTATCAGGATCTTTGCCATGGTGCTTGTCCCGACCTACATCTTTGATGGCATGGGGCCGCTTCTCGGAGGATATATACTAACGACTGGTGGTGTTCCGACCACACTCTATCTCATTGCGTTCTTTGTTGCTCTTCTTGCAATGATTGCAACTATGGTCTTTGTTTCGGAGTCGCTAAGTTCAGGTGCGAAGGACAAGGCTAAGACTGAGGGTCTCAGATCCTTTGCCAAGCTGGGGCGGCCGTTCTGGTTGCTTGTGGCAGGCACTGTGGGAATCGCCTTTTTCTTCAGGATGACAATGCCCTATTTTGGAAATCTCTGTGTCGGTGAATGGGGGATCGATGAGGGAGTGTACGCGATTAGCTGGAGTGCCTATTCCTTTACCTCTGCTCTGTTATCATATACGATCAGTGGCTTTGCGGACCGAAATAAGACGGGGGCCTTTCTCTTTGCGATTGCGGGGAATGCCGTCATTATGGGCCTGCTCGCCATAGGTTCTGGTGCATGGATGCTTGTGCTCATCAACATACTCTGGGCTGCACCTCTCGTGCTCTGGATGTCCGCCGAGAGCTCTCTTGTGATTGAAGGGATTCCCGAACATCGGCATGGGAGTGCGTTGGGGACGTACCGTGTCGTAATGATGATCGCAGGACTTGTGGCCGCCAATATTGGTGCCTATATCTGGGAGGTGACCGGTTCGTTGCGTACACTCTATGTCTTTGCCACGGTGGCAACTGTGCTCTGTACACTTCTGCTGGCTGTACTTCTGAAGGTCCGTGCAAATTATCTCAAGACTGACTCAAATGCTTAAGGGATCACTCGCTGAAACGGAGAGTGGTTCTTATTAGGCCCTTGTGCCAACTGATAATGTAAACCGGTAAGCGAGGGATATACTTGGCAGAACCGCGTTCGACAATTGCCCGAAGGATTCGAAGCACTGGTACACAGCTTCTCTCCGGTGCCCAAAAGCAGGTGGTGGATTACAAGGCGCGGTTCGATCGGCTCAAGGATGTATACGATTCTTTTCTCAGTCGTTTACTCATTCAATATCAGACGGATTTGGCAGACGTGAAATTCGTCGATTCATTCTTTGGAAAGAGAGACCTGACCTTTGCAGGAGTCGATGGCACGATCTACAAGTACCCGACCTTCGACTTGATTGTCTTCTTTGCTGGAGCCTATTCCTCTGAGGGTACAATCATTGTTGCTGATGATGGACGATTAGAAATTACTTACCGCAAGTCGCGTCTTGAGTCAGGAACTGGAATCTCCTCAGTCCTGCCGGTCTATATCAATGAAGTGGCAATGATTGATCAGACAATATTGACCCGTGACGAAGAAGGTCGTATCGATGAGACCTTGACTCGTTCGGATGACTGGATCATCGACAACACAGCTTTTGCAGATTACATGATGGGGCTCTCGGAATTCTATTTGGGTTACAAGCTCGTGACGCAGGAGCATCCTGTTGATATTCTTCTCATGGATCGGATTCTCTCTTCAGAGGTGTCTTCGTTCTATGCTGAGACCTCCCCGTTGAGGATTGATCTTGACAAAGATTGTGGCCTCATTGGTTGTAAGGTGGATGGTAAAAAGTTCACCAAGACCGAATGGTCCTATGCGCGTCGTCTGATCGGCAATCCCGGTCTTGATACGCCCCCGGCCAGAGGCGAATTTCTCTTACCGCGTATCATTAGTGATCTTCTCTCAAAAGGCCCTATGACTAAGGAGGAAATCTTGAACAATCTTGGTCTTACCGGACCTATGTGGGAACGGCGTCTTGATAAGGTGCTTAAAGAGGCTGTTCGGGCGCGAGACGGTGTGGGCCCTGTGATCAAGAGAAAGCAGGACTATTATCATGCAATTCCTCAACTGAGAGGTCTCCTTCAACGGATAGCTCATCTTGTTGATGACGTATGTGAGAGGATCTTCTCTCTTGACGAGAGTGTCTTGTACGACCAGCGTTTCAAGATTGATGGGCGTTGGATCACTACAAACGACTTAGCATTTCTTAGCCTGATGTCGTTGTATCTTACAATGGACCAGTGCTGGAAGAATCCCACTCTGCTCGTAGGTGTTGCCAAGGACTCTTCGGCTCGTGATCTCAAATCTCAGTTGTTGCCAGTTCTCAATTATGTAGGTCGTTTTCGGGGCGGTTTTGGTCCTCATGGCGATGTCCCCGACACAGACCGCATGATTCTCCAGTGGGTCTCTCTTCAGGAGTTTAACCGCTTGAAGACCCCTTGGGCCACGTGTGAATATGATACAGCGTTCAAGACGATCGTCCCGCATTTTGATAGGAAGCCGGGTCTCGTTTCTGGTGCGCGGAGAAATCAGGTCTCGCTCAATCGCACTTTCATCAAGGCGTATTTCCAATTATCGCAGGCACGTAGTGATCCCAAGCTCCGGAGTAATGTGCTCCTCTATGATCGACTTGCGTATCCGCAGTATGATGTGGGCGACCCTCAGACGGTGGTTCTACAGCACGACTATAACTATGGGCCTGAGCCACTTCCGGTCATCTTCTATGAGGGGGCAGACAATCCTATTCAGAAGTTTATCATCACGCTCTTTGCTCATATGACGCAGGCAAGTATTCCAGAGATGTTCGGTCATATACGGCCGCTCTTCGAGGCGGACAAGATCGCAAAGTATCATTATGATGAACAGGTACGTGTGATCAATAGTACACAGGCATGGTTGGTCGCCCGGCCAGAGCTGAGAGAGTATCTGTTCTATCTGGGTTCATTTAGAGAACGGAGGTCAGACATTGAACACACACGAAAATATTCCTGAAACATTGTTTACAGATTTTGATGGGATCTTTGATGGCACCCTTGCCAGAGTGGTGACAGTGCCCGCGAATTATACTTCAGAGTGGGCGGGATCTGCTGCACGGTATGAGTGCAAGATCAAAGTCCGGTACAACAAGGAACTGATGTCCTTGCTTGAAGAGGGCATGATGCTTGCAGTACCGAATTTCAGAGGCGTGTCGAAAAAGAGTGTCAAAGATAACATTCAGCGTTTTACCGTCATGGTCATCTCAAAGGTCTGGCCACAGCACTATGGTCTCAAGGGTGTGAGTGATAGCCACTATTTCCCTCTACAGTTTGAGGTCACTGAACAGGCGGTTGATGACTGGGACACGGACGACCAGACGACCATGCTTGTTGAGATGTCCGCGATTCCCATAAACCAAGACCTCGTGGTATTACCGGATGGGACGATTGAGTTCCGGAAGGGCTTTTCTTATCCCCTTGTTGGTTCGAAGGTTCACGTCCTGAGTATGGAGACCATAGACTACGTGTACAATGCTCGTGTACGTGAGGCCCTTGGAGTAAAGACGGGCAAGACGGTTTCGAACCCACGTAAAGATCCGCGGGTTGGTGTGTTACGAATGTTTCAGGAATCGGACGTAGAGATTCCTATCTATGTTGATCTTGAGAAACTCGTTCGTTATCACTTTGGGATTTTCTCATTTACCGGTGGTGGGAAGAGCAACCTGCTCTCCAACCTCTTCAGGCGAATCCTCTATCACAGCCCCGATACGAAGCTCGTCATCTTTGACATAAGCTGTGAGTATCCCTTCCTTCTCAGCGATGTTCTTCTGGACCCAAAGATCTCCAGCTCCGTCATTCTCGAACAAGAGGCAACTAGTGGGGCAGATTTTGCGCGATCAATAGTCAAACCCCGCGACTTTGAGGACGACCCTCGCGCGTCTAAGGTCTTAGAATCGGTCTTTGATCGTGGTGTTGTGACCTTCTACAGTCCGCCCTCGACTCAGATCCCCACGTATGGTGCGATCCTGAGCGAGATTCGGACGCTACGGAATGGAAGTCTTGACCGGCCCAACTATGTTCAGGCGATGGATGACATCTTGTATTCGGTGGTTGGTTGGATGGGTTCGTGGGGCAAGAACGAGGGTGATATGATCGATGATGACTTTGTTGACCATCTCTCCAAGGCGTCTATGGATGCAATGGCCAAGTTCAAGGTCAATGAACGTGCGACCATTCACGCTTGGGCATCGACAAGAGACTCGTTGAAGATTTCAATTCAACGAGCTCAAGGGGCTGTCCAAAAAGGTGTGACGACTACTGAGATTCTTAAGATGCTAGGCGGAGACGAACGGCTCATCATTATCTCCATTGCAGACCCAGACACGTTGAGAGAACTTGTGATCCGTCTGACCAGTGCTTCTCTAAAATACAGGAAGAAGACCTTTGAGATCAAGCCTCACATACTCTTTGTGTTCGATGAGGCGCAGGAGTTCATTCCTAGCCGTGCCTCAGGTCTGCTTGATGATTGCAGTCGTGCTGTGGAGCGGTTGCTCAGGCAGGGACGAAAATACGGGCTTGGTGGTGCTATTGCCACGCAGCGGATTGCTTATCTGAATACGAACATCTTGCAGCAACTGCATACCTTCTTTGTGGGGACTCTTCCGCGACCCTATGATCGGACTGTGGTCAGCAGCTCATTTCAGATTGATCTTAGCATCCTCGACAAGACCCTAGAGTTTCCGCCAGGTTCGTGGTTGCTCTCAAGCTATATTGCCACAGGACTTGATAATGTACCGATCTTTGTCAAGGCTGATAATTCCGAGGACGTATTACGATCTCACGTCGAGAAGTACTCCTAGTGATGCCACTTAGTCTGTGACATACTGGATGGAAGAGTGGGGCCCTATGATGATGAACGGGCCCCCGTTCCCTGTTGCAACTTATCACTCACTTGTTTCAACAACTGATGAGTCCGCGTCCTCTTTTTCTTCTTCTTCTTTCACATCTTCTTCCTTTGCCTCTTTTTCTTCCTTCTCTTCCTTCTCCTCCTCAACATCCGCCGCTTCGATCACAGGATGTTTCTCCTGTACGGATTCGTCCAAGAATACCAGATATGGAAATGATGCTTTGACAAGGCTGTCAAGAGTGCTCTCTATATCCGGATTCATTCTCACGGAATCGGATTTTAGGTCAAGGAAGAGTGGCTCGGGAATCGAGTCAAGTACCATCTGAAGTGAACGCCGTGCGAAGTAGGTGGCTCGCTCACAGATGAGCAGGGCCGTGAGATCCTCACGCCATTCGAAGAGCAGAGTTCGATGGGTGATGTCGATTCGTCGTAGCTGCGCATTGGTCTGAAGACTCTCCGAGAGGACAGAGGAGATCGCAGCAATTGACATACTCATGAGCTGGTCTGAGACAACGATTTTTTCGAAGCCTCGTGACTGTATTGCCCGGGAGTAGACCGCGATCCCAGTAGTGTTGAAGATGATGATCCGAAAGAGTGGTGTTGGTAGCCTGTACAGATAATTTGGATTTCCAAGGTACACTCCTATCAACATGACCAATCCGATAAAGGTGACCAGATCTCCTATCTCGTAGACCGATACTTCAGCGATAGACTTGAGTGAGAAAAAGTTCCCGATGATCGGGGGAATCCCTCCAACTGCCAAGACCAGCAGTGCTGAGGTCTCGACCATCCCTTCACGCTCATGCGTCATCATCCAGCTCTTGATGGATACTGACGCTCCGAACAAGAATGCGTTCATGCGGATTGCATCATGAGCAAAGTCGTTGGCCATCGTCAGCTGATGGATGCTTGTCCCCTGCGTGATCATGACTGCCGTAGTGATTACTCCCATTCCCACAAATGCACTCATTATTGCGAGTCGGATAAGCTGAGGTCTCAGACGTGATACTTGTTCAAAATGAATGTATATCGCGTAGTACATGAAAATGTACGCAAAGCCATTGGCTAAGACTGATGTATTCGAGTTCAGGAAGTCTGGCAGGAATGGCCGGAACGCCCACAGTGTCAGACCAATGATTCCGAAGATGAGGGCAATAGTCAATACATGTGCTCGTCGGTTCTTTCTGAATGTCTGGTAAATGAACAGGAGAACCAGTATTAACAAAACGATCCAGAGTGCGAGAACGACCATGTTCTCGGGTTCTAATTGCATCACTTGACACACCAACTTGGGAGCAATCGTTGAATATTATAGGAAAAATAAGTGCTTCTCGCCATATTATGTTTCTTTGACTGTATTCCTTAGAGCTTATGAACCACCAAAACGAAAAACGCGAAAAATATCGGTCAGTGTTTCCGTCATATCTAAAAGCAACACACTTTGTTCTCACTTGGAGTCTGTTCATATGGCAGTGGATGTTGCACGAGGCCTTGCCCGTGGGTCACGATGGCTAAAGGCAAACACGAAGCGTCTTGCATTCAGACGACTAAAGAAAGATGTTATAGATCGTGAAGCGTGTACCGAGTGTGGGGCGTGCGTTTCGAACTGCCCTGAGGATGCATTGGCCCTAGTAGAGACCGATGATCGATTCGTTCCCACGCTGACTGGTAAGTGTAGTGCTTGTGGGATCTGTTATGTCGTCTGTCCACGGACCCATGTCTTTTGGGACGATCTCCTTGGCGAATTCCGGAGTGTCTGGCAGGCCCGTGTAAAGGAAGGCCATGGTGGACAAAACGGTGGTGTGGTCACTGCCATTCTTGCCTATATGTTGGAGAATGATCTCACCGATGGAGCTGTGGTCGTGCGTCATGATGATGGACGGAAATGGCGGCCAGTTTCCACCATTGTCAGAACTCCTGAAGAGGTTCAAGCGTCAGGCGGGACATGGTATACACACGCTCCTGTTGTTCAGGAGATGATGAACGGGTTTAGACAGGGTTTCTCGCGTATTGCTGTTGTCGGGACTTCGTGTGACATTGACGCCATTCACAAACTTGAGACCCATCCTGCGGGTCTGTTACAAGTGGAGTCTGCTGCTCATGTCTTCAAGATCGGTCTCTTTTGTATGAAGGCCTTTGACTATAAACGACTGAGAAATTTCATGGCCGAGTCGCACCTTGGGATGACCGAGATCACCAAGATGGAGATTACAGCCGGAAAGTTTCGTGTCTTTGTTGGTGATGAGGTCCGCGAGTGGCCCCTCTCTGTCTTTGATTCGATAGGTGCTTCTTCTTGTTCGTACTGTCACGATCTCACTGCCAAGAATAGTGATATCTCCTGTGGCAACTTTGGCTCTGATGATGAGTGGACCTCAGTCATCATTCGTTCCGTAGAGGCTGAGCATATCTTTCAAGAGATGGTCGCGGCTGGAATTCTTGAGGCCGAGGTCATCGAGGGGAAACCACTCAGAACCATACGGAATATGGCCCGTGCAAAAGCAATGCGTTACTATTCTCTTCCCACAGTTTAATAGATAAATATGCAAGCACGAAAAGATGATGATGAACATTCTTCTGACTGGCCCTCCTGGAATCGGTAAGACCACAGCGATCCAGACCATTGTAGAACGATTAGGATCTGCTGTTGCAGGCGGCTTCTGGTCACGGGAGATTCGTCAAGACCGCCAGCGTGTAGGCTTCGAGATTATCTCACTGGCTGGCGAACTTGGCATTCTGGCACATGTTAAGGGCGTGACAGGACCGCGTCTTGGGAAATATCGAATCAATGTTGCGGATATTGAACGAGTGGCAGTTCCTGCGATGCGTGCAGCACGCGAAACCAACAAGATCATTATTGTGGACGAGATCGCAAAGATGGAACTCTTCTCTCAGTCCTTCAGAGATGAGGTCTCACGCTGTCTGGATACGGGTCGTGTCATAGGGACTATCCAACAACGTTCTCTAGATTTTCTTGATGCTGTACGAGCGAGACCTGATGTCTTACTTCTCACACTTACAAAAGAGAATAGAGTGCAGGCCCCTGAAAAAGTACTGGGCCTGCTCGATGTATAGTTGGTCTATCTTGTCTTGGTCTTGATATACAAGTATGTGATGACCAGTAAGGATAGCGCACCAAGTATGAGAATTGGCACCCATAGCAATGGGGGAGTGATGTCTTCGGTAAACCCTGTCACTACAACGGGTGTCCACTCTGACGTGTAGACGTTGTGCGCTGTGGAGTTATCGGTCACAAGAACTCGATAGTAGACAGTAGAGCCGATTGAAAATGCTCCTATGTCTGCCATGTACATTCCATCAGTAAACAGGGTCATATTCTTCTGGTGAATGTTCGTTTCATCGATGCGCCATTCGACTTTCACATCTGAGATGTTGTTCAGATCCCACGCATACGCTTGGACAGTGAGGTTATTCTCTTCAGGAGAATTGTACGCTTGGATCACTGCAATGTCCGTGACCAGTGGCAGATGTGCATCTGGAGTGACGGTGACATTGACCAACGAGATTGTCGTCTGGTTAAAGTAGTCAATGAGCGTGAGATTGAAGATATGCATGCCCACAGTCATATTATCCGCGGTCACGTTGAAGGCCATGTTCTCCCATGTGCCTGCTTCAATTACTTCGCCATCTCGAGTAAGGTTGAATGTCTTTGGGTTGCTCTCATCAATTGACCAATTGACGAAGTATCCCGTGTATCCCTCCTCATAGGAATAGTCTGGTGTGGCATTCACAACAGGCGCTCGGACATCTTTGTAGACTGTGACATTGACAGCATCACTGGCTGAATGTCCGAACTTGTCAAACAGTGTGATATTGTAAGTGTAGTTTCCCACGTACAGTTTGTCGATGTACACAAAGATCTGGTCGCCTTGAGGATTAACTAGGGTCCAGTCCGTGTTCGTTATGTTGTCAAGTGGGACTTCAGACTCCTTGAAGTATCCATAGGTCTTGTTGATGTACGTATACGTGATCGTGATTGTGTAATTCTTGGGATTACTGTCGTAAACGGTCCACTCAAGTTTGTTGCCCTTCGCACCATACTCATAAGAGATGTCATCGGGAGATGTGACAGTCGGATTGGTCAGGTCCTCATAAACTGTGATGTTTACGACACTTGTGGAATTATGTCCAAGGGTGTCATTGACAAATAGCGTGTAGATGTACCAGTAGGATGCATTACCGCCATCGATATTGATCGAAATATTGCTGCCATCCCAATCACCCGCTTCGATCACTTTGGAAGGGCTGTTTGGATCATTTGACTCACGAGTGACATTGTACACATCAGGATTGGTTTCAGTGATGTTCCATTTGATGTAGTGGCCAAAGCTACCTTCTTCATATGAGAAGTTGGCAGGCTGCGTGATAATGGGTGCTGCATTGTCTGGAACGACAGTGACTATGACTTCATCTGAAGCGGACTCATTCTGCTTGTTGAAGACTGTGCAGACAAACGTGAAGGTTCGTGGCAGTGAGTACGTGAGATTATCAGTATAGAGCCGATCCATGCTGGCTATTATCTCTTCTCCAAACCACTCATTTGAGAGAAATGTTTCGCCATCGCGGGTGATCGTGTAATTCTTCGGGTCTGACGTTGTAGCATTCCATACGATATTCTTGCCGTGTGTGCCATTTTCAAACGACAGATCCGGAGGGTGATTTATCGAAATCTCTGCGATAACGTGACCGTTATTCGCTATCGAGATCTGTGGTATTCCAATGAACACAGTAATTGCTGGTGATAGTACAACCCACGCAACGATGATACTAAAGGCCATTCTCCGAATCTGACGCGTAGACATTAAATCAGCTTCCCTTGAACGCGTTGACTGCCCGCCCGAACTCTGCCCTCTGGTTTTATACTCTTCGGTGCGATAGCGGTTGTACTGATGTTCTCATTTTATATGGTTCGTATTCAGTATCGCATTTTCATTTTATATTTAGTTCTTAGTTTAGCACTTGGTCCTAATCATTCGTCCCTATGGTGCATTCTACCAAAATGGTCATTCTTCTACTCCGCTCCTAGGAGGCTTGTCTACTCTAGGCCTACTGCTAAGCAAATCCCACATAAGATATTAAGTGATGATGCGGTATTTGTATTAATTCTTGGAACCGTGACTGAGATGCCAAAAGAGATGCATGCAATTTGGTGGGACGACAATCTGGGACCGATGATTGGGCGTTCTTATCCTGAAGGTGCTTCTCTCACGATAGAAGAGGCCCTTCGGATATTCATGGGGCATGGGATCAATCAAGAGGCCAAAATAGGCTATACCAACCTCTCGCGTGGTCTTGTGATTTCTTTACTCTCCACGCCCAATTGTATTGCGGTCTTGTTGGACGAGCACGAAGATCCACAGCTTGTAGAGCGAAATCTCATCCGACTCGTAGATGAAATCGATTTCAACTCTTCAGACTGGGACTCGGAGATTGCTCAGGCGTTTCAGCGTATCAATCAATTGTCGCAGAGTTCATCACGCGACCAATTGCTCAAGCGGGAAGATGTTCGTCGTCTTGTTAACGATATGATTGATGGCCGGGTAGGAAAGATCGAGCCCTTGCACATCCTTAAGGCTGCGGATCGATATCCCAAGGCTGCGGAATATCTCACCGGGTCAGATGAAGAGATTGCTCGTACTCTCAACGATCTTGTTTCCGTGGGGATTCTTGTTCCCAAGAGTCACGGGCGCAAACTTGTCTGTACAAAATGTGGCGGGACCGAGGTGGCTCTCACGCTCAGCTGTCCGAATTGTCATTCCACTGATCTCTACAAAGTCTACATGCTTCACTGCCCCGCCTGTGGAAAGATTACTCATGGCGTCATCATGGATGATATGGAAGAGATCTCATGCCAGCATTGCAAGACGGCTATTCCTGTAGGCAAGATTAAAGTTCTGGGTATCGAGCTTCTCTGTAACAGTTGCTCCACAGTCACACCTGATCCTCTCATAGTTCTGACCTGTGTCTCCTGCGGCAAACGTTTCTCTTCACTTGATCTTCTTGCTGGGACTGGCCTGTCCTTTGAGATCAATCCTGCTGGACTCAAAAAGCACAGTGAGGGATAGTTCGATCTATCCGTATCCGGTGCACTTTTTCACCGGAAGCATTTTGAGTTAGGCCTTTGGTCAAATTCATGGAGATTCTGCGATGTCTAGTGAGAGGATCAAGATTGGCATTCTTAAACTTGGATGCATTGGGGCAGTCCCTTTTGCAGATGTTATGCTTGATGAGCGTGCAGAACGGAATGATATTGAAACCCGTGCATTTACAAGTGGTTCGAAGATGGATCCGGATATCTGCCTCGCGACTCTTGGATCTCTTCTTGAATACGGCCCTGATTTGGTGGTTGTCGTTAGTCCCAATGCTTCATTACCCGGGCCGACCAAAGTGCGTGAACAGCTTCATGCTACTGGGATACCCACGCTCAATGTTTCTGATGGTCCTGCTGAGAAGACGTTCTATACAAAGGATGAGGCGGGCAAAAAAATCCCCTCTGTACTTGACAGGCAAGGATTCGTGATACTGCCAATGGATCCTATGATAGGAGCACGACGCGAGTTCCTAGACCCCTCTGAGATGGTCTTGTTTAATGCACATCTCCTACAGGTCTTTGCAGCAACGGGTGTCACTCGCCTACTCACATCCATCATTGATGATATCATCACGAGTCTACAAGAAAACAGACCTCCATCTCTCCCCACTATGAAGGTCTCGGCGGAGGACGTGATCGCTTCTGGTGACTTCTCAAATCCCTATGCAGCCGCAAAGGCTTATGCGGCCATTAAGATCTTGGAGGGAATTGCAAAGGTCACAACGACCGCCTCTTTCAAGGTCAAGAAGAAAAAACGGTATGTGCCTATGGTCACGGCTGGTCATGAGATGATGCGGGCTGCTGCTATCTTGGCAGATGAGGCCCGGGAGATTGAGAAGTCTAACGACTCGCTCCTGAGGACCCCTCATAGTCCGGCAGGGCTAACCCTCCGAAAGCGAGGTCTTCTAGGTCCGTACGACTCTACTGATCAAACTTCCTGAGGATCTCTCTCACTCGTTTACGGGTTGCGCTAAGGATCTTCTTGGCTCTGTCTTTACTGAGGCCCGGGACTTTGGAGGCTAGGCGTTGTGGCGTCTCTCCAGCAAGCTGGGCCGCGCTCTTGTATCCTGCTTTCTTGAGTCGTGACTCCATGGACTCGCCGACCCCGGGAATACTCCGGAACGGTAGGATTTTGTTAAAGTCCTCACTCATCACATCAATGGTCCCCTCAGGGGTCTTGATCTTTCCATCCCCGATGTCCAGTTGGCTCTGGATCGACTCAAAATCATCAGCACCTACAAAGGCGCCTACCGTGTCCTCAATGAGTTCCTCATCAAAGTTGAGTTCTAGGGCCTCAACCTCGACCTCTCGATTAAGAATCTCGGGAACATTAGATGTCAAATATGAGGCAATAAGTGCAAGCAGAATTGCAAACTCTCGACCATACACTCCTACAACATCAGGAATGACCCAACCAAAGGCACCAAGTTGTACAGCCCAGAACAATGCCATATATCCCAAGAAGAATGACCATACTATAGCGATTCTTAGAGCTCGCGTCTTCGGAGACCCCATCTCCGACCAGATTAGCATCACAAGGAGTACAAGCATAAAGCCTTCCACAAAGCGCTCAAAGATCAGCAATGGTGCCGCATTTAGGATCACAGCGGTCTTGTAGATTCCTGGTGCGATTTCTTGTCTCTCAATGCCGTAAAACGTCGAACCAAATATCGCAAGCAGTCCAGTGAGCAAGACAAGAAGGTTGAATCCCACTTTGCGCCCCCTCATGTCAGAAACAAGCCCCGCTATGATTCCACCCGCAGCGAGCATGAGCGGCTCAAACGCTCCTAGGCCACTAAATGTCCCAAGGCTTATAAACTGTTCACCTGCAATGGAGAATATATTTGCTATATTCTTTTGAGTTGAGAAATACCAGAGCATGTATGCAATAAGAATGAAGAGAGTCGGTCTGAAATATTGCTTCGAATCTTCAGCCACAGCGAGTGGGTGACGATCCCATTTCCAGGGGGAAGTGAAAAAGCTGACGGCTATGCTTACAATCACTAAAATATCAGTGATTGAATTTGCAGGTTCCCAACTTGGGTACCCGATAAGTGCGAGCAGATTGGATACCAGTACGATAAGAAGCATAATCACGATCATGAGTGCAACTGTACGGCCACGATAGCGAATGACTATGGTCTGGTTCATGAATACGGTTACAGCAGCCAGCGTGAATACAAGGCCCACAAAGAGGATAATCACACCGGCTATTGAAAATCCTGAAATGTAATTTGTCTGTAGTCCGAAGAGATTCCCTATCAAGAACAGTAGTGGAACTGGAAAACTGAATCCATAGATGATGAGTGTGGGGTTGTGAATTCTGTCCAATATCAATGCCAATGCAAGTAATGAGAGAATCGCAGCGACCAGTCCTATTCCCAGAAGAAAGAGGTGGTCGCCTATTGTCAGTCCGGAAAACAATGTTCCCATGGAGAGCGCATAGATCGAATTCGTTACAAACGCAAAAAAGGGCGCAAGACAAATGAGGGTCAGTGCCTTCTTTATAGGGTACTCTCTGTATTCAAGCATAGACTCACCTGTTTATACACACATGGGTCTACCACAAATTCATCCAAATAAGATATTCTTGTGTCCATACCTATAATGCAGAAAACGATATGCCTTAAATGTGAACTTTTCCCCATGACAATGAAGGAGAGCGAATGAATAATTGTCCGGCCGACTGAAAGTACATGAATTCATGGTGATCGCATCAGGTGGAGTACCCATTTTCCATTACTCGTTCACAGGCGAACGACGCTTGAACGAACTGCTCTCGGGTTTTCTCAGTGCGATCACTAGTTTTGCAAGTGAATTTGGGGAACGTTCGGTGCAGAGTCTCTCGTTTAAAGGCTCCGAGATTCTTTATGAGCAGGCGGACAAAGATACTATCTTTATCATGTTAGTTGATGCGGGTGCTCCCATTCATATCCTTCGTGCAGTCTTGCGCGATCTCAGTAAAAAGTTCCTCAACAACTATTCCACAGAGCTTGGCGGTGTATTAATCGTCAAGGAGTTATTTGATGACTTTGAAACCGAAGTTCATCGGGCCATCAACTATTATGAGGCACTCTTGTTGGTGACCGGCAAACTGGGGCCCTTTGTTGTACCCGAGATCAATCCGGATGCACTTGATCTCTTCTTACAGTCCACCGATCTTCTAAATGAGTTTCATCGGACCTTTGCCGGAGGGCGGAGTGTCATTGATATGATAAATGGCCAACTGACAATTCGCGATATCGGTGAGAAGCTAGGGTTGGAAGTCGACCAGCTGTTGCGTATTATTGAATTCCTTGCAATCTGGGGCGTTGTCCGTGTCTATCGCTTGTGTCCTCTTGTTCGGAAAGATGATGCGCGGTTTGATACATTTTTAGATATTATTGGTCTTCCAGAGAAAGATTACCGGTTATTGCGACGCGCTCGAATGCTCTGTAATGGTTCTCGGTCTATAGAGGACATCAGCAGGAGACTTGATGTGCTTCCCGATCGACTGTATTCGGTGCTTGTCAAACTTGGTGATCAAGTCGTTTGGGAACGGCTAGAGATCAGTGGTGTAAGCAGGCCTCGCACTCTGTAAGTTATTTTGCGCTATAGTATCAGACGATAAGACTTACGTATCTTACATACTTTTTATTAGTCAATAATCCATATCGCTTTTGACCACGACGTGCAGCATCAGTATTCTCATCTGGTTTGAAGCGATAAAAAAAGAGAGGCTGTGATACTCATGGCTCGAGATCGATCTACTACTTCCATCTCTTCCCGATTGAGAGATGTATTAGATGCCAATGTGCAAATGGTCGATGACTTGGGCCTACTTTTACTTGGCCTCGATCCAGATGGAATCATTCGTGTTGCAAATGAATGGTTTTTCACGGTTCTGCAACTGAACCACAGTGATGTTATTGGTCATTCTTTTCAGGACTTTATTTCAAGAGTTCCTGATGCAGTTGATCTTGAAGATGTGAGGCAACAGTTGGTCTCGGGAAAACTTGAGCGGTATGAACTTGTCACCAAGATGCATGGTGAGAAAGATGGTATAATCAAATGGGTTCTCTCCCCAATCGTTTCAGAATCCCTGATAATTGGCATTCGGGCTACTGGTGTTGTTGTTGATGATGTCATTCAATTGATCACCGACTGTTGTGATGACCCGTTTGTCTACAGAGGTATCATCGAGCAGATTCCAACGGGAGTATTGTTGGTTGATAAAGACGAACGGATTCTGTACGCAAACCCAGTTGCCTCCCAGATCTTGGACAAGTCTCTTGATGAATTAATTCATACGAAGTTTACGGACTTGGTGCTTGATGAGGATAAGCATATAGTAGGCGAGCAGACCCAGAAACGGTTACGGGGCGAGGTCTCTTCCTATACCGTGCGCATCGCTGATGGGCAGGGCGACATTCGTTATATCCAGATCGAGGCCGCACCTTACAAGAATTCTCAGGGCATCATCGAATACACACTCGGATATATTGTAGATGTCACGTCTATGATCCAGGCTCAGAAGACTATTGACGCTGAACGTGGAAAATTAAGAATTATTGCCGAAGCCTCAAATGACGCAATTGTCATAATTGATGATGACTTCAGAGTAGTGTTTTGGAATAAGGCCGCCTCTGCTCTCTTTGGTTATGACGCGGAAGAGGTGCTTTTCAAGAGGGTCGTCGATATTGTTTCCAGCAAGCAGACTAAACAAGTCGTAAAGCGTGCAATGAAACTTGTTGGATCGACCACAGTTCCCAAGCGTCTTCAAAATATACGAATCCCCCGACGAGATGGGACGTTTGTCGATGTCCAGATTAACATGGGCCATCTTGAGCTTGAGGGTACGCGTTACACCATCGGAATCTTTCGAGATGTTACCGACAAGTTGAAGTCCGAGAAGATGCAAGAACAACAGCACCGTGAGCTTCAGCTCTATGCATCTCTCCTACGACATGATCTACGTAATGAGATAGGGTTGATACTCTCTAACATTGACATTGCAAGAGTTCTACTGAACGATGAAATGAGCCCGGAACTGATCGAAGTCTTCGAATCGACTGAGAGTGTATGTTCTCGAATTCTTCGAATCCTCTCGACCTTTGGGAAGCCGCGTGAGAGCGGATCTGGTGATCTACGCGATATAATTAACAAGTTAGTCGAGAGTCAGCTCAGTACTTACCCCCGACTGACCATAACCGTGACCGGTCTTTCTGAGAATCAAGAGCTTCCAGTTGTTGGAACCACACTTCTTCCAATGGTGTTTGAAAACCTTATCCGAAATACTGTGACCTATGTCGGGGATGATGCACATATCACCTTTCAAGTGAAGAAGAATGATGAGGATGTGGAAATAATTGTGAAGGACGACGGTTCGGGGATTTCCAAGGGGATTCGTGAACGCCTATTTCAGAGAGGGGTCACAACACGAGGGACCGGACTGGGACTCTATCTCATTCGTGAGATCATCACAATGTTGGGTGGTACCATTGAGCTTCTAGACTCAGGTCCTGGGGAGGGTGCGGTATTCCGGATTAGAGTGCCTCTTCTCTAGTTTCATCTTTTCTATAGTTGGGAGCTGTGTGAAAAGTCTACAGACATAGATCATTCAAGTCAGAATGAATCCCGAAGAGTTTTGGATTCGAACAGAAAAAAGTGATCATTTGGTTCACACTCACTATGTTTCCGAATTTTCACACAGAGCCCTATAGTTGGTAAAGTATAAAGGTGGCTTTCATAGGCGAATTACATACTCTCTAGGAATGATAAAATTGGTAGTGCTGACAATGACTGAGCGGACGAAGAAGGGATTAATGCTTGCGATTGCTGGTGCTCTTCTCTTTGTGTTCTCCTTCTTCCTTGTTCTACCTGTTGAAACTCTCTATATTGCCGCTCTGTTTCTTCTGTTTGTTGCAGTAATTCTAATCGGAGTTGGAGGTGCCTTGGCATTGGGTTTTGATAGGAGCATTGATATTCCCTCTGAGGCCTGCTACTTCTGTAATGGTACTGGAATGGTTGATGCGCCGGACGGCGGACGGATGCCCTGTCCACGATGTGGGGGGACAGGAATCTCTCCAGATAGTTATACTGACGAATGAACAGTGAGGCGAAATATATGCGTGATCGGTTGGTCATTGGTCATCGAGGTGCTTCTGCACATGCACCCGAGAATACGCTCAAAAGTTTTGAGACCGCGTGGAAGATGGGCGCCGATATGGTCGAACTCGATATTCAATTTACGAGTGACGGCCAGATCATCTGTGCTCACGACTACGACCTGTCCCGAGTCTGTGGTCTTGATGCACTCATTCATGATACTGATTATGATACGATACGGTCTCTCGATGCTGGGAGCGGAGAACATATTCCCCTTCTCTCAGAGGTCCTTGATTTTTGCAAGGGGAAAGTGGGTATAAATATAGAAATAAAAGAGCCCGGTGTCGAAGAACCAGCCTATCGCCTAGTCCAAGAACGTAACATGCTTGATGACGTGCTCTTCTCGTCATTTTTCCATGACACGCTCAAGAATATCCGCGAGATCGACAGCAAGGCGAAGACAGGAATATTGTATAATGACCCTCCCGAAAATACCATTCAGTACGCAATCGATCTCAAGGCCAACGCCATCAACCCCTTATTTTTCACGATCACTCCTGAACTGGTGGAGGCCGCTCACAAGGCCGGGATCAAGGTCTATCCATGGACCGTCAACGATGAGGACATGATGACCGAGTTCCTGCAGATAGGTGTCGATGGCATCATCACAGACCTTCCTGACATTGCAGCCCGTGTTGTAGATGCCTTTCTACAGAAGTAGAGATCTCCTGTCACTCTAAGGCGTGTTGTCTGATCCAATCCATGATGAGAGGATATGCCTCACTGCGTTTAGGATGGCATGTGATAACATGCTCTGCGCCTTCGATATAATGTAGCTCTTTGTCTTCTATCCCGATGCGGTCATAGATCAGCTTCGCACCTTCAGGATTGACAGTCTTATCCGCTCCCGATTGGATGATGAGAGTTGGCGTCTTGATCTCTGGTAATTTCTCTTGCATTCTCTTGGCATAGGCGATAAGTCGTTGGATTGCAATAAGTGGCTCTCGTTCATAGCGTCTACGTGGGAGATCATAAAGCTCTGTCAAATATGAGGTGTCGATGGTCCTATAGGGGTGGAATCGCCTGATCAATGGTACGAGCTTTCCAAGAAAGCCCCCTACTTTTATTGCGGGCGAGAGCAAGACAATTCCCTCAAGTTGTGGCTGTCGATATGCAAGGTCTAGGGTGACAAGGCCTCCCAAAGATAGACCTGCAACGTAGATGTGTTTCAGGCTCCACGTTCTGACATACTCAAGGGCTGCCGCTGCGGACTGGTACCAGTCCTCAATAGTTGTCTTTGCTAAATCTTCAGGACTGGTCTCATGTCCCGCCAAGATCATGGTAAAGCTGGCAATCCCATTTTCTTCGAGGAATTCTCCAAGGCTCTTCATGTCCAGGGGATTCCCACAGAAGCCATGGACTAACAAAAATCCGATCTCTGCTTCATCTGGTCGTCGCTCAACGCCGCGAGGTTTTTCAGTCATACCTTTTACCTTCTGTGTTTTTATTGCTGTAATGGTATAAGATAAAGAAAAGAAAAAGGAAGGGGTAGTACACCCCTTAGAGATGTACTACTGTAATCCTTTGTACTTGAAGCCACCCTTCATGAGGCCCAAACGAATACCTGCCGATAGCCAAGTGATCAGATTCAGAATCTCAAGGCCCACAACGAGTGTAAGCACGATTGTGATCACGCTTGCTACTTCCAGTGGTGTTGGGAATCCCGAAAAGAGTGCAAATGCATAGAGTGCAATCCCTGCACCGATGATCAGTCCTGACAAAGCTGACATTCGGATGAGGTTACCCTCAAGTTCATGTCCCTGCTTCAGAATTCTGCTCCCAAGACTCAGGTTCAATGAGATGACCAACACAAAGCTGATCGTGTAGAGCATGAATATGACCGCTGCTGCTGTGAGGGCCTGATGGGTCATATCTTTCGCATCACCAAAGGTAACCACCATGAATGCGAAGAGGAGGCTCAGGATTCCAATGATCGGACTTCCACTACCCTCTGTACCGCGAGTGTACCCAACAACTGCTACGTTACGTACGATGAGTGTGAGTAGCACGAGGGTCAGGACTGTCGGGGCCTGTACTGCCATTGGCACATTTGGAAACATTGCTATGTTGAACCAGACGTATGCTGGCCAAATAGCTGGTGGGCCTGTGCCAAACGCTCCCAGCATGAATGCGATAAATGCAATGGAGCTTATCCCTGTGACGATCACAGTCAGGATTGTCTGGGCGAACATGGCCTCGCCACGAATCTTGGTCTCAATCATCAATGCAAATTGAGTGATGATGATCAGAATCCATGGAATCGTAACAAATGGTGCCAGTGTGTATGGTGACACCATGAGAAAGATTGAGGTCACGACAAGTGGTAGTCCAACTACCAGATCGTTCTTACTTGCATAGTTTGCTCCCACAAGGAACAAGATTGCGGCTGGGGATACTGTGATGAAGAATGCTAGAGCTGTTGATTGATGAGTCAAGGATGACCCAATGGTCGTACCAAAGATCCCTATTATTGCAAGGAAGACCATGAACCATTTCATTCCACCACTTATGATGTCACCAGATGCTTCGCTCGTAGATAGTTCGACAGATCCCAGTCGAGGTGCCAACATTACCCAAATTATTATTGCGGCCAAGAAGCCTTGCACTAGCCATGGTGCAGTGATCCATGAGGAGAAGTAGACCTTCTCGTTTACAGTGACTGACTCGTATGTTGACCAAGGTATCCAAACTATCGTATTGCCTTTTGCGGTCAATGGTCCAGTGAATACTGCTACTGAGCCGATTATGAATGTCATCAGTCCAGCAATACCAAATCCAAATCTTGCAGTCGGGGTGCTTCTGGCATATTCTCGAATATGTGTTTCAGGCATCCACCAATACATGGCAGTAAAAAGTTGACCCACGAGTAGAACAACAAAAGCTGCTGTGACCCCAACTCCATACAATGCTGGAGTTGAAAACGCGATTGCGTAGATGGGCCAGAAGAATCCATTAAGCAGACCCGCAAGCATTCCTATGTATGATTTGCTTGTGTCAATATAAATCACTGAAGTAAGCTGCCACATGATCACAACGAATGCGGTGATCAGTGCCATATTACTGATATAATCCTCAACATCAATCAGTCGGGTAGTGTCTATTCCCAAACCGCTCACAACTACTGCTGCAACTCCAGCAAGTACCAAGCCTGTCACCCAGAAGATACTGGGGTAACCGGATTCGAGAAGCCGACCAAGTCTCTTTGCTGCTGTCGCCTGCAAAAGAGCCCCAATGGCTAGAAGCCCTAAGAACAATGCACTTAGAGTGATGCTCAAAGGATACTCCAATAGGTACTGCTGCGCTTGGAACGGAAGTTGAACTAACGATCCCGCCGGCAATGTTCCAGGAAGAATAATCGTCACGATGCCCACGAGGGCAGCGAACACACCAAGTAGACCTCCAAAGCCAGCAATCCTACTGATAGGTTTGTATCTCTGGCCCTGAGAATCTGTCTGTGTGAAAACAGACTTGAAGGTATCAACCGTCTGTGCCATCTGTCAATCCTCACTAAGGATGGTCTCTGAACGACTTGTGAGAACTTTGCGGGTTATATATGCATATCGTTTTCCGTGTTTTGAACGAATTGCGGGTTAACTTTCGTAACACCTACAGGACTGGAAACATGTATGTGGAATATATAAAATTCTATAAGATAAAGACACTCAATGTATCACGAGAATACGCCAAGTCCTTCAGGACTCTATTAGACTCTCTTCCACCACTTGAACAACTAACAACTGAGTGGATTCTTACACGTCTTAATTCTAAAAAGAGTGAACATTCAAAGTTCTATCGTCTAGCTCAGATAAAGATGGTCTTACGTTTCTATGATCGGTCAGACTGTGAGTGGGTATCGGACAGTATGTCATCGAATGACCATATAGTACAAAAGTTAGTTCTTGACAGATAGCTGTGGTGTTAAACATGAGCGTACTTGAAGTCTATGTCAAGGGGAAAAAGATCGCCACAAACCGATTTGTTCGTGATGTCTTGAGAGATATTCTTCTTGCGGTATTGAACAATCTACACGATGTTGAGGTCGGCGAGATCTCCAAGATCGAGATATCCTGACCAACAGGTCATTGAGAGAGGGCTGAGTCGTGGACCGTTGCAGAAATGGAAGGATTCTCTGGGTCGATTTGACGACTGGGACAACTCGCAGTGAGACCCTTGCCCCGGAAGTCTATCATGATTTTATCGGTGGTAAGGGGCTTGGTGCCTATCTTCTGTTCACGCATCTCAGTGCAGGCGTGGATCCTCTTGGTCCCGAGAACATGCTCATCTTTCTAACAGGCCCCCTCCAAGCCCTTCCCGGTCCCAGTGTAGGTCGATGGAGCATGGTCACAAAATCTCCTCTCACCGGACTCTTTCTAGACTCTCATTGCGGTGGACCGCTGGGCCGGGAGATCAAACGAGCTGGATACGATGCGGTCTGTGTGACTGGAGTCGCCTCTTCTCCGAGTGTTCTTGTCTTGTCTGATGATGGTGTTTCGATAGATGATGCGCCCTCTCTCTGGGGCGAGGGGATCTATACAACAACGCGTCGGCTTCATGAGCAATATGGTTCTCAGGCAGCGGTCTATACGATCGGTCCTGCCGGAGAAGATCAAATCCCCTTTGCCACTGGTGCCTGTGAGATCGCACATCAGACCGGGCGAGGTGGAGTTGGAGCAGTCCTTGGTTCCAAGCGTCTAAAGGCGGTGGTCGCTCACGGAACGATCAAATTCGAAGCATCTGATCCCGATGAGCTACGTGCTGTGAACCGTGAAGTGACTGCCACGTGGCGTGAGAACACGGAGGGCTTCAAGTCAATTGGAACCGCCGCCCTTGTTGAGATCGCAAACGAACTTGGACAGTTCCCGTCACGAAACTGGAAGGCCGGATTCTTTGAGAAGTACGAAGATCTCGATATGCATGACCTTCACAAGACGAACGCTCTCGGAGATCACTTTTCGTGTCCGCATTGCATCATGCGCTGTACACATGCCTATCGAGCTCAAGACCCACGTAATCCCACAGAAGAGATCGAATCGACTGTGGAATACGAGACCTTAGGTCTCATGGGCGGCAACCTTGGGATATCTGATCCGGAGACCGTTCTTCAACTCAACTATCTCTGTGATGATCTCGGACTCGATACGATCAGTTGTGGAAGTGTGATCGGTTTTGCTATGGAGTGCTTTGAACGTGGTTTCATTACACGTGACGATCTGGGATTTGATCTCCGATTTGGTGATGCTGCAGCAGCGCTCCGGCTCGTACCAATGATTGCGAAACGTGAGAGGATTGGTGCGACCTTGGCGCTTGGAGTACGGCGTGCGGCCGAGGTGATCGGACATGGCAGTGCCGATCTTGCAGTCCATGTAAAAGGACTTGAGTGCGCTGCGTGGGATCCCCGAGGCAGAAGAGGTATGGGTCTGTCATACGCCACTGCTGAGGTGGGTGCAAGTCATCTACGTGGCTGGCCTGCAACGACGGAACCTCCCGATTCTTCAGCGGTGGACATGGTGGAATCCATGGTTCGTTCCCGTGATGAAAAAGTCCTGACCGACTCGTTGATCGTCTGTCACTTCACGTACCATCTGCCTCTCAAACTCGAGCAGAAGATCCGGTTGCTTAATGCAGCGACCGGGGCGAGCTATACGCAAGAGGACATATTCCGATTTGCTCATCGTGTGGCGACTCTTACCCGGCTGTTCAATATCAGAGAGGGCGTGACTCGTAAGGATGATGATCTGCCGAAGCGGTTCTGGGAACCCCAGACACAAGGTCCACGTAAGGGACTTGCTGCATACATAGATCGTAATGACTTCGAGCAGAGCCTTGATCGATTCTACGAGATTCGTGGTTGGAGTAAGGATGGTGTTCCACTGACTGAGACCGTCAAGCAATTAGGACTGGACTCGATGAGCCTCTGATCCATATGAACGGGCTGTCGATCGGTCTTGGCTCATTGAGTTCTTCAGGATTCTTTTGAACTAATACTCATACGTGAAATTGATATACCTTCGTGACTTAGTACTCATGGGCTTATAGTAATGAGCGACATGGCATATTCGTATCCGCGATATCGATCAAAAGACAGTCTGTTACTAATTGTCTTAGTGATCTCTCTAATTCTCCTACTCTCGGCACTGGCAATCATGTACATTCCCGATATGATCACCAGTCCCTAGCAGTAGTCTCATTTGGCAAATATGCGATAGAGGTCTTCCATCTTTTTAGTGAACACACTATCCGGGTGCCGTAAGGTCACCACGTATCTACTTCCAGCCTCGATCAGTAGAGGGAGCAATGGGATAATGGTTGCCACCTTTGCCTTGAACTTCTGTTCGACTTGTCTGATGATGTCCTTGTCCTCGTAGATCTTCGGTTTTTTATTAATTACTATATGAATGTCGGGGACCTGCAATTTTCTTGCAACGCTTAGAGTGGCCGCCGTCCCCAGCAGGTCCTGCTCATCAACCCTCGCAACGACAAAGAGATAATCTGCGGTGGCCATTGAGAGTAGGGTCTCCCGGTCGAGACCCGGGTGAGTGTCAATAATAAGATAGTCCAATTTTTTCTGTTTGATCACGTCGTGGAACCCATTTCTCAGATCACTGACCTCGTAGCCTTCACGAAGGATGCGAGTAATGTCTGAGGCACTCATCGATGATGGTATGAGAAAGAGTTTTCCCTTTTTGATCCCAAGTTCTTCTGTGAGGTCGAGACACGTGTCACCGATGTCACACTCTCCTCTGAGATAGTCGTTGAGTGTGTACTCTAGTCTTTGACGACCCTTACCGAATATGATGTGAATCCCCGGGCTTGCCATATCGGTGTCCATGACTGCAACACGTTTTCCTTCAAGGGCCGCAGTTGCTGACAGATTAGCCGCTATGTTTGATTTTCCTGTACCGCCTCTAAACGAATGAATGCTTACTATCTTTCCTTTCACCATTGAACACCTTTCAGTCGCATTCCCTTAGATCTCTTTAGGTTCTCCATGTCACAAGGTTACCAAGCCTTTCAGGATTTCTATGTTTTTCAAAGTGGGGATTCAAGTGTTTTGCTCAGTTTCCATGAGTAATGTTTTGGCATCACAGTAGTTTCATATTTGGTTTAGGGCCTCATAATCCCTCTTATCCATTCCGATTAATTATTGTTCTCTCTTAAATATATTTAAACCAAAAGATGGCAAACCGAGTCTTTGTCAAGCGTACAGGTAAAGACTTTGATTCATCCTTCCTTTGATTGTCACACTTGATATCAATGGAGTGTTTAATAGTCTTTGTGCCATATATTTTGATTTTCCCTTAACATTGCATTGGCGTCATTGGACTTGAACTCGCAGACCTGACTTTGTACTGCTCTGATGGTCCGACATTCATTGGGGATCATCATAATTACATTTTTTTGATGTAACTGTCGAAATTCTCCGGTGCTCTCTCAGGCTTCCTAATATCAGATTATCAAAATCATAATTTAATCATTTAATAGTAGTAAGCAAAATTTATTAATTAACTGCGAGAATGCCGCACAGTTACACTTCAGATGTGCTACTAAAAGGAGAGAGACTCTGGATGAAGGCAAAAATGTTTTCACTGATGATCCTAAGTTTTTTGCTGGCTAGTTTAGTGCCTTTGGGAAATAATGTAGTTGTTTTTCAAAATGGAGCGATGAGCGAGACCCCTTCTCAGGATGGAGCGTCGAGCGTGATCGCTTCGGGGTTACCCTCACGAAATGTTCGTGTTGCCCTCTTCTACGATGATGACATTGCGACTGGTGTTTCATACAGTGCAACCGGGACATATTCAAGTGACTTTACAGGATTAAAGAATCTCTTTGTAGGTGCTGGTTATACTGTGACCACACTAACACGATCCATGATCCTCAACCATGAACTGCAACCGACAAATTATGATGTTCTAGTGTTGCCGGATATGCTTCCGGATGACGATATTGTCAATCACACATTGGAGTTTTGGCTGGGCGGTGGTGGCATCCTATCGATAGATGGCTCTATCAATTTCATAGTCTATGCGGGGATCTTTCCACAGGACACCGCTGGAGATAATGGCTTTGGGAACTACTGGAATTTCAAATGCGGCTCAGTGGTCACTGTGGCCAATATCCAGCCCCCGACAAAATCTAAGGCTCTAAATGAAGAGCTGAATATTGCTGACACTGATTATGCCACCTTTAATTGGTCGGTTATTTCCTCCCTTGCAAATGCCAAGTATATGACACCTATATTAAAAGATAAAAATGATCCGAATAACATTGCAGGTCTCACGTATGACTCACCATATCAAGGTGGACGTACCGTGCAGATCGTTGGCAGTGTCCATGTCGTACCTGACTCGTTGAAACAGATCTATTTGGATTCGGTCGAGTGGTTGGCACCTCGACCTAGAGGTCGTATTGGATTTGATCTCTCTCATCGACCACGTTTGGGTGTAGATGCTTGGGATGATCTCTCCAAGTTCCCTGGAGAATATAAGACGGCTCGCAACCTGTGGGTCCATCATGGGTACATCTTTGAGAAGATATATCCACGCACCTCTGGTAATCTGACCTTAGAGCGGTTGAGCAAGTATGACATGGTGATCATTGTTGTACCCGATTATAATTATACAGACGCCGAGATCGATGCGCTCATCACTTGGGTCAATGGCGGCGGTTCCTTATTTGTTGCAGCTGATGGTCCGCTCGCCAGCTTTGTTAAACCTGTGGCCCAGTTGAATCGATTTCTGACCACTTTTAGCATTCCCGTTGATGCTAATGCGTCTTTAACCTTCGAAAGCGCGTATCGGATCCCCCATCTTGTTAATGATGAGATTAACCAACTAAACAAATTGTACGGCGCCCGAATTTTGCCTACAGGTGATAATGCATTTTCATTATGGGAATATAATTCGACTGTCACAGTTATTGGAGGCACAACCTATGGAAAGGGCCGACTGATAGTGTCTGGTGACATGAATTGGTTTGCAGAGATCTCCTTTACTTTTTTGGGATACAAGTCGGAACGCAAACTGGTTCTTAATATCGCAAATTGGCTGATAAACTATGGCTCTCCAATATTGTTGTATTACGGCGACATCGATGTCGATCAGCACCTTTCACCCGCAGGTTATGCACTATTGGAACTCGGTCTTCGATTCTGTATTATCCATGACAGTATCTGGTTGGCTCCCACTATTGAAGATGTAGAACCTGAACTGTTGGTCGTCGATGCGCCAATGGGTTTTAGCTTCTGGGAAAATGCCTTTGACGCGATAAAGTATCACATTGATCACGGACACAAGCTTGTGCTGAGTACCTTTGGCATTGATATTTACAAGGATCATCCGATATGGCCCGACATTGGGGTCTCATTCTCTGAGGATTCTGAAGACTTTCCTGTGATACACTTCTGGGATACAGCCAACCCGATATTCAATCAGCCATTCAAATTTGGCCTCTCTTACACTACGGGCAAGTCAAATTATGTCGATAACAGCGATACGGTCCATGTCCTATCGAACGCTACTGCGATTGCAGGTCGAACTTCTCACACAACCGATGGTGAGGCATTCATTACAGTTCGCAATGATGGACTGGTAGTATGCAACAGTGTCCTCATTAGTGAGCTGAATGATACTGACCAATCAGGGTACTCCGATTCGTTTGAGCTGTACATCAATGAGATCGCCTACGTGATGAAGACGATCGTGGATCATCCCCCTGACATTTGTTATACAGTAGGTTCGACTGGGAATTCTATTACATGGACCATTGTAGGCTATACTACTCTGACATATCAGATCAAATTGAATGGAACAGTTGTAGCAGCGGATATCTGGAATGGCAGACCCATCTCCTATAGTGTGGATGGTCTAGGAGTCGGAACGTACATCTTTGTTCTAACAGTGTCCGATCAGTATGGTACTGTTACTTCTGATGAGGTTGTTGTCACAGTCACCAATACATCATCCGGCTCTACAACTACCACGACTACTACAGGAACTACTGGGACTACCACAACCACTACAGAAGGAACTGTGACTACAGGTGGTTCCGACCTACCGGGCCCACCGGGATTGTCGGACATCTCGCAGTTTATCCAAGATAATATGCTATTCGTGATCATCCTCTTGGGTGTTGTTGTTATAGTTGCGGTTGCAATAACCCGACGATAAAGCCTGTAGAATATACTGGCCTCAAAAGAGGCCATCTTTTTCTTTTTTATTATGGTCATTTACACAGCAGGTACTGTTCAGAGTTCCTATGAATTCCGATTGGCTCAGTCAGTATGACTAAGAGACCTCTCTGTCTTCCATTCTACTTGGTTTCCCAGAGCTCTGAGAACTTCCAGTATTCTGGAGGTTGGGATATTTGTCTTGTTGGAGATCTCTAAGATCGAAAAGCTGCCATCACAATATTTCCATATTGCATTAATTATATCATAGTCCTTTTTGGGCATCCCAATGATCTCTAGGTACGCGGTAAACCGCTCATCACGCGATACCAATTGTGGATATACTCTACTGACTCGCACTATTCCACGTGCAACAAGAATTGCCAATACTTCTGATATCTGGTTCTTATTTAGACCTGTCACATCACTCAGGTCACCGACCATGATCTCAGAAGTGATTTTCCCGAGTACACGTAGCACGGTGCTGCGGATCGACTCGTCAAGTCCTGAGAAATGGACACGTGCGTTCTCAATGATGTCTGCGGTGTCGTGTAGAGGCTTGACAATATCGAGGTCATGGAATGCCACAAAGTTTTCTGATGCCTCGAGGTCTACTCTTTTTGCTGAGGCAAATGAGAGTCCCTCCAACACATGGATACAGGGCGATATATTCTCAAAATACTCCTCGCCACTTAGTCCGACACGGCCAACAAATGCACAGACACATTCAGGTAATTTATAAACAATAAATGTTGTCTTGGGATCAAGGCACGCATGTCCTATTAGCATTGGTTTCTTTGGTTCCCATTTCTGTTCCAAGATCGTCGGAAGCATATCCAAGACGGCCTCGATTTCATAGACGCGCAAGTTCGAGACCACAATGTACCCATCATATGTGACCGCTGCCCCACGGAAGATTATGTTCCCCTCTGTCTTCCCAAGGGCTTTTTTCAAGATGCTTGTGGTCTGAGTTGGAAGCAGGAGCGTCTTGTGTCTACGGGTCAGCCCCGGGATTCCGTCGAATCTCCGAAGTATTCTCTCAATACTGTCGGCAAAGTCGTCAAATTTGTGTAAGGTCGATCTGACTCCATCCATGTCCAGATTGCGTAGAATGTCGTAGTATTGGCCGATGAACTGTTCGGCTATCTCTTGAAGGATGACGTAATAGATCTCAGCGCTGTCTTCCACAGCAACGAAGGCGATGAAGTATATGTCTCCTTTCTGGACCCAGATGAACTTGTTTGATGCAAATGAGATCACGCGCAACTGTTGATCACTGGCCTCTTGAGCGAATGACCCAATGGCAGAGAGAAATGCCGCGACGATCTCATCGACCTTCCGCGTTCCATCAAAACTGTAGTGGAAGAGTGGAATGCCGGTGTCCCGCAGCACGAGGATTTCTTTGACCAACTGTCACACGACCTTACATCACTATCTGAGAACTGCCACGTTGATGGCTCTTATACCTATGCTCACAAGTCTATGTTGATCTATTGTGGGCAAGATAAGAGGGCACTTGGAATGCTCATTTATTTATCGGCTTCGTACAATGTTCCCGTGTGCTTGATCACAGAGTCGAGTAACTATCTATGACTGGTGGTTCTCCTTGCAAAGTATTGAGGTATTCGAAAAGAATGCACAGGAATATGATGAATGGTTCAAGGCAAATCGTTTCGTCTACGAGTCAGAGATCAAAACAGTGCGGCGCGTTCTTCCAGCAAGTGGCCGAGGTCTTGAGATTGGTGTTGGTACCGGAAGATTTGCAGAGCCTCTCGGAATTAGGGTTGGTGTTGAACCTGCGCGAGAGATGGCCGAGATTGCGCAGAGTCGTGGAATTGAAGTCCTTGGGGCAACTGCTGAGCGCCTTCCTTTTCGGGATGCCTCTTTTGATTTTGTTGTGATGGTCGTGACCATTTGTTTTGTACAAGATCCCCTTCGAGCTATCAGAGAGGCCGCGAGAGTTCTTGTTCCCGGTGGAACGATAATTGTTGGTCTGGTCGATCGAGATAGTTTCTTGGGCCGACAGTACGAATCGAGGAAGAATCAGAGCAAGTTTTACCAGCCTGCAACGTTTTATTCTGCAAGTGAGGTCTCATCGTGGCTTAGCGAGACAGGGTTTACTCATGTAGAGAGCTTTCAGACGCTCTTCAAGGATCTCTCAAAAATTACTGCGGTTGAACCGTTCAGATCCGGGCATGGTCAAGGTGGTTTTGTTGTCTTCTCCGCTCAAATTCCATAAAATCCTGCATAGATGATTGGATAGTATGGTATGTGTGTTCTTTGATTTTCTTGACATCATAGCAATGCTAATATTGTATAGTATCAAATAGGTAGGTGGATACAGGGAATTGTTGGGCCGAGATGACAAAAATGGATGATTCAAGTTGGTGTATGGACTTCGTTGAAATTACACCTGATCTTGTCGGAGTCGTAGATAGAGAGGGCACTATACTTTTTATCAATCCCTCTTTTGCATCATTGCTTGGTTATTCGTCTACTGACCTGATGCGCAAGAACATTGAAACCCTTCTTACAGAACCCACCTCATCTTGGGACATTCTCTCGCTAGGGCTTGATGAAACGAATACTTCGAAAAAGGTAGTGTTCTCTCTCAAGAGATCCGATGGTACAAAGATAGTGACGAGTGGCCACCTGTGTTCTTGGCTGGGCGAAACGGGCGTACGTGGTTTCTTTATTCATCTGATCAGTCCCACTATCGCAGGTGCGCCTCTCAAGCTTGATAGTTCTCGTTTAGAGGAGCTACTTGGCATCCTAAGTCACGACCTCACCTCAATTCATCAGGAGGTTCTTTCTGCAATCGAACTTGCGATTGCCCAAGATGTCTTACCCGAATCGATTGCGAATCTGCTTGCTGATGCACTGGAGGAGATCAATCGCGGAGAGCGGATCGTCACAAATATTGTGAAGCTTGCTCATGTCGGACGAGCGGACTTGGAACTGAGTGAGGTCAATATCTCAACGCTCTTTGAACAGGCCCTAGAAGGGATATGGTCCGAGTTTGGCAAAGATGCTTTGGAACTGGTTGATTTTCCGAGCCTCTCATATTCGGTCCAAGGTATGGATCAATTGGTCGAAGTTTTTCGAGCTATATTGATGACGGCTATTGTTCTAAATCGCCCTGAGAAGGCTGTTGTTCGACTTGATGTGAACGAAGAGCCGGAACGATCCCATTTCACAATGATTTTTTCCATTCCCGGGAACGGTATCTCGGATATTGAAAAACAGAGATTACTGGCCGAACCAGCAGAGGGGATCAATAGAACAATGGGTCGCCTACTCACTCTTGCGGATTTGATCGTGAAACGCATCGGTGGGCATTTTCATGTTCACGATCTCGTTAAGGGCGAGCCATCGCGTGGGGTCCAGTTTACTTTGAGACTACCCTATACCATGTCTTTGAAAAATCAAGGGGGTGCGGAGTAACTAATGCCAAAAGTGATGATAGTTGATGATGATGAGTTTTTACATCGTGTGATGACTCGAATTCTCTCTCTGGGGGGATATGAGGTCATTGCACATGCCTACAATGGCCGAGAGGCCGTGGATATGTACAAGGCAATGAATGACAAGCCTGACGTGGTCATTATGGATCATCGAATGCCCATCATGAGTGGGACACAGGCTACTCAAGAGATTCTCCGTTATAATTCCAAAGCGAAAATTTTGTTCGTGAGCGCTGACGAGTCTGCTATGGCAGAGGCTATCTCCATTGGTGCAGCGGGTTTCCTTATCAAGCCTGTACGAAGTACGAATCTATTTAATACTCTAAAGAAGCTCTTTGGGGGAAGCTAATTCGGCTAAAACTGAGTTTCAATTGAGAACAAGAAGAGATAATAACCAACAAGGATACACTGCCAGCAAAGGAGTGGCAGAATTTGTCCGGTAAAGATATGTCTGATGTGTTTTCTCGGTATGCCCGTATATATGCAAAGTCAAGGGCGAAAGAAGTCGTTCCTCCTGGGGCTTTTACGCGGCAGTTTGTTGACATACCTGATCAGGGTTTCGATGTGGGTATTTTCTTCAAGTCTAGGCGTTCAAAGGATCCTCGACAGATATACATCAACAATCCCATTCTGCCGGAGATATCCAAGCATGAGGGTCTTCTTGAGGTCGAAAATAAGACGTATCTGAGTAGGACCATACTCAAAAATGTAAAGGGCCTCCAATATCTGCGTGTTGTGGTGGGTGCAGGAAAGCTATTGGATTCCGGTTCAGAACGCATCAACTTTCTCAAGCGATGCCAGAGGATCATTGATGTTTTGATCAGGAAGGCAAAGAATATCGTTCACCAGGGTGACTTCTCTCCATTCCGTGTGGACAAAAAGATCAAGACGCTCAATACGTTTTTAGAAAAGGACCTCAAGTTCGATGAGGTCACAATAGAGGCGGCCTCAATCCCATTCAACGTGGCAAATCCGGACTATCTACTCCTGACTGGTGACGACATGATCATCATTGACGACGTACCTGCTATTCCACATGTGGTCTATTACATTGTGGGGGGGATCGGCTACAGATTCGACAAGACAATTGGAGCTGTTCATGAGGAACGATTGTTCCGCGTCGGTCAGAATATAGAGGCACTCGGGATAGATGAGGCATACTCGGAAACGATGATCTCACGTGTGACGGCCGACTTTCAGAATAATGTACACTCATTGATCTTTGCAGATCTGTGGAAAAAGAGCACTGCCCAGCCTCTTGGTGTTGGGTTCAGTGATCTCCTCATCAAGATCGGTCCCGAGAGCGATATCTGGTCCGGTGTCTTTGAGGTCTATGTTCGTCCTCCTAAAACATGATTCCATCAAATGAATCTATGGCCAGGGTCACAGCCCGGAATGCATAGATACGGAATGTGTACGTGACAGGAACGAACTGTGAAACATCGACGAGCCCGGTCAGGTCGGAGAGCGCGTCGTCGCCCAGAGCGATGAGACCCTGAAGTGACTCGATCGTGACCCGTTGGACGCCACAACCTCCTGCTAGTGCCATATCGCTGCCGATTCCTTCAATTGACCTGTAGCCGGTACTATTGACTGACGGATCAACCGTTCCTAGTCGGAGGCTCCATTTGTCATCTGCAAGCGATCCCATAGTTCTTGCGTAACTGAAGACGAGATATTCTCCAACATCTCCAAGCATGGCATTTGAGAACTTTGTGCGTGATGCGTCAACTTCGATTCGTGAAACGTTATTGATAAGATTTGGAGTCATCCCACACGCAAGCATGAGAGTTCCGTCCCCGTCAAGATAATCGTCAAAGGCAATAGTATCGATTACGACCCCTGTATCAAATCCACTCTCTTGAGCGTTTGAGAGCAGAGATGTGAGTCCCTGCTGGATCGCAGTGTGATCCGTGCTGTCCACCGTGGCACGTATCAATGCTGCGAAGTTCATTATGTTGAGAGTTCGGGTGTTGGTCATCAGCGTATTCCATTCGGTCGAGGACAGACGCAGATCAAACATTATTGTGATCTTAGAAATTCCCGTGCTGATATTGTCTACGACATTTCTAATCCTATCGATATCCGCTGACATCGTGTTGTAGATGCTTGCAAAGAGTGCGTTAGACCCCAGCGCAATTGAGCTTGCAACATTTTCTCGATCTGGACTGATCGTGATACTGACCTGAGTATTATGGCCGCTCATGTTTGATAGCCAGTCTGTCAGAGACTCCCATGATTGAGGTAGGTAGTCGAAGAGGTGGAGATTGGCTTCCACACCAGCCGATTCTAACATCTGGATTGTCTTGTTCGTGGGTGTATTATTTGACAAGAGTGGAATGTCAATGCCTATGTGTGCTGGTGCTGTGGCGTCAACAGAGGCGATTGGGGACTGCCCCATCACATACACTGCGGCTGGGAACCCTGCGCCCAGAACGTTCAGAATGATTATCCATGCTATGCCTTTACGTCCCGCATCTCTCCAGCTGGTCTTGGCTCGAATTGTTCCTACTAATGGTATGATGATGACGGCAGCTATATCCAGAATTGCAAGGGCAATGAATCCCCTGACGAGGATCGATACGAGGCCGAAGACAAGCCCTGTTATCAGTAGAATAAAGATCGCCCCAAGGCCAACATGTGTCAGGTAGTATCCTCTCAGTATCGAAAACAGTATGACGATCAATGGAAGGATGTACAAGAGCAACGGTAACGAGTCGAGGAGTGGCATGCCTCCAGAGGTCATTCTACCGATCAGTGTGAGCACTGTATAGAAGATGAGCAGTGTATTTACAACAAGCATGAGCAAGACATATCGCACAAGTATCTTGGTCATCCCTTCTCTCTCGGTCACGGACTCTCGCAAAAGTGTAAGACGATTGTTCAATCTCTCTCTAAGGTTTGACAATTGGGTGATGGCCTCCGTCTTATTTTACAGGAGGTCGCTTTTAATCCTCTCGACAGGTCTATGCACTAAATCACTACTCTGAAATAGAGGACTGGACTGTTGTTCCTCGATTGGACGATGTATGATGTAATTGTTGTTGGTGCTGGGCCTGCTGGGGCTACGGCTGCATATTATCTCGCACGACTCGGGCATTCTGTGGCACTTGTAGACAAAGCGATCTTCCCCCGGGACAAACCATGCGGTGGAGGCATAAATCCCAAACTGGCCTCTGATTTTCCTCATTTGAGACCGAGGCTTGGTGACTTTATTGAGGTTTCCAGTCATTCGGCTGTCCTGCATTCGCCTAACCGTCTCATCGCTATGCGTAGCGACACTGACCTCGATATGGTCCTGAGAACAAAATTCGACGCTGCTCTCTATGAGACCGCTGTGGAGCAGGGGGCCACCCCGATCGTGGGCGAGCGCGTGCGGAGTGTCATATTCGGTAAGCAGTCCGTCAAAGTGACCCTTGCAGGAGGGACGGGTATAGAGGGTGCCGCGATCATTGGGGCAGATGGTGTTGGGAGCATCATTGCTCGTGAGGCGGGTCTCCATAAGCGATGGCCCTCGACGGCAATAACTGCCTGCTGGGTCGCGGAGGTTCCCATGTCTGAGTCGGACATCATTACGGCATACACCGAGGACCGCGAGACCCATTTCTTCGCCAATTTTGGAGGTCTTCCCGGCTATGCTTGGATCTTTCCAAAGCGGACCACGGTGAATGTAGGTCTTGGTATTGTGGGAACGCACGCAGCCGGGCTCCCCGAACGATTTCGTGGCTTCGTGAAGTTTCTCGTCAAGACCGATCGCTTGCCCCGGAATCCTGATCTCGCCTCTGCTCGTGGTGCTCTTGTACCGACAGGTGGACCCATCGCGCAGACGTATGCTCATAGAACTCTTCTCGTCGGCGATTCGGCTGGTATGGTCAATCCGATCACTGGTGGAGGAATACACTATGCTATGGTCGCGGCCAAATATGCTGCGTTCGTTCTCTCTAGGGGGTTGGAACTGGGCGACCTTACTGATTCTGCGCTCGCAGTCTATCAACGGCTTTGGATGCAGGATTTTGGAAATGACTTCTCTTCTCTCTTGAAAGTGCAGAAGGTAGTGACCAGTGATTTTATCGACGTGTTGCTGGAGATCGGCAATCGTGATGAAAGACTTCAACATATGGTCTCTCAGGCCATGGCGGGGCATGAGCAGTCCGAGATCAGTGTGTCGCGTCTTCTCTTAAGGGCCATACATGTGATTCTGCGAGAGGCTCTTACGTAGTCGTGTATCTATCTCTGCGGGGTTATGACATATGGTCTTACTAGAGTGATAGTTGTCTTATTGTCATTCTCCTCTCGATTTTGGTACGAAGAGAGCACAATCGTAGAAAAATATGCTCAAGAACGGTCATACGCAAAGAATAAATGTATGCAAGCAGAAAGGGATTGTATTCCGTAAAAATAACTTAAGAGGAGAGAATAACAAATTGGATAGGCCGTGGTACAATTTCTACGTTCCCGGCACGCCTCAGGATATCGAACTTGATGATGCTCCACTATGGGAGCAACTGGATCGTTCGGTTAAGGAGTTCCCTGATAACATTGCCATGCATTTTAGAGGACTCGAAATAACCTATCGCGAGCTTGGAGAACTTGTTGACAAAGCAGCATACGCATTTACAAAGTTGGGTGTTAAGAAGGGTGACACAGTAGCTCTTATGCTCCCTAATGTACCTCAATTTGTCATAGCGTATTATGGTGCTATGAAGTGTGGAGCAGTCATTGCTCCAATTAATCCCCTTAGCATGCCTAAGGAACTCAGAATCTACCTTCAGGATACTGGTGCAAAGACACTTGTCGTCCTTAACCTCTTCTATGGTATCGTTGAAGCAATCCGTGATGAGACCAATCTTGAGAATGTCATTGTCGCAGCAGCTTGGGATATGCTCAGTAAGGTCATGCAAGTCCTTGCAAAGAAGGTCGTCTATAGAAAAGCTCTGAAGAAAGTACCTCCGATGCGCGAGGGTGATATCACTTGGCAAGAGTTCATGGCCGATGCACTGCCCGAACCGCCGACAGTCACAGTTGATCCTCATGAAGATCTCGTTGTCTATCAATTCACAGGTGGTACGACTGGTATCCCCAAGGCTGCAATGCTCACACATAATAATCTCAAGGCTAATTGTGCGCAGTGCGGCGCGTGGATGGAATGGATGGCCGATCGTGGTAAGGAAATCTTTGTTGCGGCATTACCGTTGCAGCATATCTTTGGACAGACCGTGACCATGAACCTGAGCATTCTATGGGGGTCAAAGCTACTCATGGTGGTGGATCCCCGTGACATCAAGGGTCTGCTCAAGTTGATTCACAAGGAGAAACCGACATTCTTCCCGATCGTCGCAACCTTGGCGATCTCTATCTATTCGCATCCTGAAGTGTCCAAGTACGATCTGACCTCCCTAAAGATGGCCATTGCAGGAGCAATGGCACTACCTGTGGAAGTCACTCGCAGGTGGGAGGCCGTGACCAACTCGATCATTATTGAGGGGTATGGTCTCTCTGAGGCAAGTCCTGTGACTCATGCCAATCCGCTGGACAAGGACCTTCGAAAGGTTGGTGCTATTGGACTTCCAATGCCCAGTACTGATTGTCGTATCGTGGATCTTGATGACCACTCAAAGATACTTCCACCCGGTGAGGTCGGAGAGCTTGCGGTCAAGGGGCCACAGGTGATGAAGGGCTATCACAATCGTCCTGATGAAACCGCTGACGTGCTCACGCCTGATGGTTGGCTCTTCACTGGTGACATTGCTAAGATGGATGAAGAAGGTTGGACGTACATTGTTGATCGTAAGAAAGACCTGATCAACGCGAGCGGCTACAAGGTCTGGCCACGAGATGTAGAAGAGGTACTCTTCGAGCATCCGAAGGTTCGGGAAGCGGCAGTCATTGGAGTCCCTCACGAGACCCGTGGTGAGACCGTGAAGGCCTATATTGTTCTTGAGCCTGGTGAGACCGCCACTCTTGAGGAGATCCGTGCCTTCTGTAAGGAACGCATGTCTGCTTACAAGGTTCCAACCGATGTCGAGTTCGTCGATGAGCTTCCAAAGTCCGCAGTTGGCAAAATCCTTCGAAGAGAACTTCGTGACCGAGAGCAAGACTAGTGACATGATGCTGCCGGTCAATATCGGCAGCACTTCTCTTTATTTTTAGTATCTTTTTCATACGTGTACTCACATAGTGCTAGTAAAACGAGATTGTCGCTAGTACACGTGAGTTTCTGCCAGCAAGACCTATGCCTCAAAACAACGGTTTCAAGCTAAAAAACGCCGTCAAAATAATGCTCGTTGTCGGATATATGAGTTATACGTGTACTCTCCAAGATCATACGTGTACTAGTGCAGTACCAGTACACGTGAATAATAGAAAAGGTGCAGTTCGCATATTAACGAACTGCATGTGATACTATCTGATTCATTCAGTGGTTGAAAACTTGTCCATCTCGAAATTTTCAATGAGTGAGTGAATCTCTGGTCTACCCAATAGTTTTCTGCGGGTCTCTGTGAGATTATTGATCACACACGCAACACCCACAACTGTTGCCCCGAGCTTTTCAACGATCTTCTGGACTGCAAGAACTGTTGTACCCTGTGTGATCCAGTCGTCGACGATAATGAGGCGGTCACCCGGATCAACTGATTCGGAAACAAGTGCAAGGCGATGGTCTGCGAATCTACTAGATGGTAGAAGCTCCACTGGGCGATGATAGTCCTCTGGAAGATACGCTATTGATCTTGCAGGAACGACACCACACCCAAGATAATACGCAATAGCACTACCAAGAGCAAGTCCACGTTGTTCAATTCCAATGACCTTGTTAGGTCTCAATTCTACAATGGGTTTTGCTAGTTTGACAACAGCCTCGTGAAAGACTGTTGGGTCCTCTAGAAGCATACTGATATCACATACGGCCATTCCGGGCTCGGGCCAATCAGGGATTACCTCAACGTAGTTAGCGAAGTTAATGTCTGTCATCTCGTATCTCCCACATTGGACTATTTTGTTTAGCATGATATTTCTTTCTGTCGGATACTTCGTATGATCATTTCATGCTTTTTTAATCTCCGATTTGATGGGAGCTGTGTGAAAAGTCCACAGACATAGATCGTTCAAGTCAGAATGGATCCCGAAACGTTTTGAATTCAATCGCAAAGTGGTGTTCATGCTTCTCATAATCACTATTTCACTGACTTTTCACACAGCTCCGGCTGACATAAGCTTGTACAATTGATTTATGAGGTTGACAGCATAGTAGTGTTGCTAAAAATTACGGCTGGTAAAATCCTTCTGATGCATCAGATAGCGAACTTAATTGATGAGCTCAGTTCTATAAAACGAAGATTTATCACTGGATGAGAACATCTACACCGATAGAATACCATCGAGAAAGAGAGAGATGAATAGCACTAATCTTGAGATGGCGTACGAATTCTTCAGCAAGAAAGGATTTGCCGCTGGGGGAATACTGACGGTGATAATACTGATATTGCAGTCCCAGTTGGGCTTTCCTTCAATCTGGCAAGACAACCCCGCCGGGTATATGACCTTCGTTATTGTATCGGCCATAATTGTTGGGATCGCATCAGGCAGCGTCCTTGTGTATCTTATCCCTCCAGATCAAGATGTCATTGGTGTGGCCGGACTAGGGAGTGATTCAATCTCCCAACATATTGCCCTGTTCCTCGTTATTCTTGCCTTGATTCAGCCTGAGTTCTCAGGCTTCGTTCTCTTCTTTGATTATTTCGGCATCGACCCCTTTGCGCCATTGTGGGTGTTGCTAGCGTTTGCCGCACCCAGTGCAGGATTTGCCACTGCCATGTATGATAGAATGGGGGCGATTGCTCGTGATCTTCGGGAGTACTTCAAAGATCATACTCGTCTCGACTTGGTGACACTAGACTGGCTCCATCAATACGGTGCACGGACAGCAATCTATCGAATGGGTATGCTCGAGAGCGCAGCTGCAAAAATACCGGGCCTCGTTGTCAGAGGTCACATGATCATTCGTGAAACCAAGATGTTTTCTGTCACGGAATAACTCTCAAAAAAAAAAAACAGCATTAAAATTATTTATGGGAAATGGGAGAACACACTTGGAAAAGTTCAAAATCAGGTACTATGATGCTTCTTCATATGGACAGCCAGTCCCTCCTCAGTCCATGCGACCCACGAACATTTGAGGCAGGTAAAACTTTTGCTACCTAGTCCAAAACGGGGTGGTGACTTAGGTTCGAGTTCATAGATGGTACCACCATAGCCACTGCTCTTACGTGTGATAACTTTGAAACGCCTTTCAAAACATTCACGGCATAATGATAATTTACGTTGCTCTTCTTGAATAAAATTCTCCTCTAGCGTCTTTGGTGGCGGACCTTGCACAATTTCTTTCCCACAGCTCTCACAGAAGTCCGGTATCGTTATCACCAACGTCCCAATTTGGGTATTGAACAGTGAAATTATTTCTACAAACGTAGTATTTGAATCGATTGATTATGGTGTTATACTGGTATAAACTCTATTGTACTACAAAAAATGTAAAAAATACGTGCGCTTTCATTCGGTGCGAATGTACACTGCAACATAATACAATAGATCAGTGACCTTTCGACATGAGCCAAAGCTTTGCAGCGGTCACAAAGACACTATCAACACCAGCTCCTGAGAGACAGGAGGTCTCAACAAAACCAATAGGATGCAACTTGCCCTCCGACCCGAATCTATTTGCAAGTTCCTCGGCAAGTTTGTAGCCCTCGTCTTGACTCACAGGGGGTTCATCATTATCAACACCAGCAGCACGAAGATCCATCTTGTTTCCAACAAGGATTATCGGAGGAGTGTATCCCAGAGAGTTTGTGGACTCCTTGATCCAAAAGTCAACACTCTCAAAAGACCAACGATCAGTAACAGAATAGACGATAATCACAACCCCAGTGTCCTCATAGAACTCTGTCCGACTGACATGCGCCTTTGCAGCATCGTCGAAACACCAAGACTGCAGATGCACCCTGTGTGTGGCCAGCTCGTATATGTTCTCGTAGATATGAACCTGCTCGACACCATCCAGTTTAGGATGGCCCATCTTAGCCTTCTCAAGAAGCGATTTTTTCCCGACACCCTCTTCGCCTAAGACGATGACCTTTGCGGTGACAATGGGCTTGATGATATGGTCCTTAGTGTCAGCAGCCTTATCAGATGCAGGTACGGTGGCCTCTGAGACTTCGGGCTCCTTAGCCGCTTCAGCACTAGCCTCTTCAACAAGCGTTTCGGGTTCAACATGGGGTGTCTTGTCCGCTTCGGCTGCATAGGTCTTTTGTGAGGCGCGGAGCTCTTCAGCTCCTGATACACTGATTCGGATTTGCGGACGCGCGGGTTTGGATGGCTGCTCCTCTGTAGGAGGCACAAAATCATCACTTAGACTCTCAACAGCAGCAAGTGCATCCATAATGTCTGAGAAATCGTTCCCTGAGAGGAACTTTATTCCAGTCGCATCGATCGCGTCAGTGGTAGTGACCGAGGTGGAGACCGCTTTATCAGGAGGAGGACTGGTAGCCGTTGCGGATTCGGATGTAGGCTTCGCGGCCGCCTTTTCGGAAGGTGTCATCTGATCAGTGGAAACACTCTCTTCTTGGACATTTCTATGCTCTGATTTAGATGACGAGGCTGGTACCGATTCCCTCGTTGTGGCGGAGGCCGTAGAAGGACTCTGTGTATCAATCTTAGAAGGAACAGGGGTTTCGGATTCTTCAGCCGTAGGTGTAACCTTCTCAACAGGAGCCGCGGGTTTGGAAGCATCAGACTTTGCTTTCTGCTTGGCCGCACTTTTCGATGGGGGCTTCCGCGTTTCTTCATCCTCATCAGGTGGACCTACAAGTATTGAGCGGGCACGTGGAACACCAATACGAGTCAATGTTTCTTCTATAATCCCCGGTGCAAGCCGTTTTCCACGTGCTTTAAAGAACACCTCAAGATCTTTGACCACTTCATCAAAAGAGCGGCTCTTCGCTTTTATCTTCTTGAGTATGATCCCTTTGTCTCGTATCTCTATGTATCCTAATGCGAGTGTGACCGCAATAGTTGTTCCGGGGACAATCACAGGAAGCATATCTCCAAACTGCTGTGGCTTCGTGTCTTGGCGATAGGTAGGGGGGATAGATAACTGTTTTGCAGGATATTACTGTAAAACCAGATAGCAATGGTGAGACATGTTCACAAACACGGCGGATTGAGAAGTTCCACGATCACAGATCCACAAAAAACGACATACATCAAATCGGCTCTGTGTGAAAAGTCAGTGAAATAGTGATTATGAGAAGCATGAACACCATTTTGCGATTGAATTCAAAACGTTTCGGGATCCATTCTGACTTGAACGATCTATGTCTGTGGACTTTTCACACAGCTCCGCAAGAATGACTCCAATTATATCTGGGATCAGGATTTCTTGCATCATCACGATCAATCCAACTATCGAATGTACTGGTGCTGAATATACTGTTACATCACTCGAAATATGAGTCCTACATAATCTACGTTCCCTGATTTGATTTGCTTCAATATGTAGGCTGGACGAAAATAGAACTTTAAATATGCTTTATGTAGGAGATGTTTAATGGTTTCTATGGTCATCCCCGGAGGTGACATGACCGCTCCCAATACTGAGAAATCTTTCCAAGATTTTACTCGAATCCACTTTTCTTGTTTGGCCTGATCATAAAGTGGTGTGCCTGGATATGGTGTACAAATAGTAAACTGTGCTAACTCTGGGTCCAATCTACATGCAAGATCAATAGTTTCATTTGCTTCTAATTCTGTTTCGGTAGGATATCCAACCATGAAGGAGAGAACCAGTTCTAATCCAGCTTTCTTTGCGATTTCCACTGCCTGATTGACCTGTTCAATTGTTATGCCCTTCTTCATAGCATTCAATACTCGTTGGCTTCCAGATTCCACTCCCATATACAGTGTATGACACCCAGCTGAATGCAGCCACTCGGCTATCTCAGGATGACGCGATAGGATATTGGCTCTTGTAGAACAAGTCCATCCAATCTTGAAACCTTCCTCCCTGAATTCTTTGCATATTGCACGGACCCTTTTAGTGTCAAATGTGAAAAGATCATCAATGAACTCAATTTCTCTCACACCATACTTGTTTTCAAGGAGCTTGACCTCACGAATAACATTTTCTGGAGACCTACCTCTCCATCTCTTACCTGTAATCCTGGAAGATGAACAGAAAGTACAGCTATATGGACACCTTGAGAAAAATAGATCCCATCCAACACGACAAACATTTTTTTTCTGATTCTCCCGCCATTAAATCGAGCGACCGCAGCAGGACAGATGTTCCATCACTGCTTGATTTCGAAGTAAACCAGTTAGTTGCATATCTGAACAATCGGTTCTTGGACAGGGATTCCAAAGCTGCGACTTGATTTTCCTCAGAACTTTGAAGAGTTGTTAGATTCTCCGTATCGCTTCCGTGAAACCTGAGATTATTTTTTTTCTTTTCTCTCTCATTCGTTTTTGTCAAGCGGCCTTTGCTGTTTATGGATAATGATTCATAGAGATATTTAAATCAGTCGATATATCTATGCATATTTTTTTCTATTATAGATTCAGCTTATTGCTTTTCAAGTAACTATTTTTGATTATATTTGGTATGCACAAAGAATTCAAATATAGAGTTATCTCGAATAACAAATAATTTATTGGAAACATTTATGATGGCCAAAGAAATAAAAAATTAAGTCATGAATCTGTGATTTATACTTGCAATGGTGCGTTTTCTACAACAGGATTATGTCAGCCGAATAGTTTATCTATAAACTTGTAATGTTAAACAAGACCGACATTTGGTTAGGTGGAGAGATTGAATTCAGACGCTATTGTCGATTTACATTCTATTTCGCGAGTGTATCGAATGGGGCTGGTGGAAGTCCATGCTCTTCGTGGTATTGATATGCAGATAAAGCGCGGCGAGCGGATTGCGATCATGGGTCCTAGTGGCTCCGGCAAGACCACTTGCCTCAATATCATTGGTGCTCTTGATAAACCGACTTCTGGAACTGTTTACATTGATGGAATCGACATCACCCAAAAGAGCGAAAAGGAACTGACAAAGATTCGTCGGGATAAGATCAGTTTTATCTTTCAGTTTTTCAATCTCCTTCCCGTCCTAACTGCATTTGAGAATGTAGAGATCCCCCTATTGATTGCTGGCGTTGATGAGGCTGAACGAAAAGAGGAAGTCGAACGCCTGCTTGAACTTGTTGGGTTGAGCGATCGGGCCACTCATCACCCCGATGAATTATCAGGCGGCGAACAGCAACGAGTTGCTATTGCACGGGCTCTCGCCAAGCCTCCCGGTTCGACAAGCTCGATTATCATTCTTGCAGATGAGCCGACTGGCGATCTTGATACGAGCACTGGCGAAGAGGTCATGGACGTTCTTCTCAAGAGCACTCAGAAAGAGAATAGCACACTCATAGTTGTCACGCATGATGCGGATGTTGGTGCAAAGTTGGATCGGATCTTGACAATGCGTGATGGTCTGATCGTGAGCGATTCGTGAGGTGTTTATCGTGGCATTAGCACCGGTAGAACGTGATGCCTTTCAAGGCGCCCGTCGTAAAGGAGTAACTCTGCTCTGTCTGCTTATGGGGTCTGCCATTTTTTCTGGCATGTTCATCTATATCGATTCGTACTCTGTGTATAGATGGAATGACTTTATTTCTGATGATGCCCCTGCTATGATCGTTACCGGCCCTCACTCAACTCAGGCTCTGTCGCGCGTTAAAAGCTATAGTGCGGTCACTAGACTTACAGCCTTTTGGACTGGGGAGGCCTCTTATGAAGTACCCTCAGATGGTTCGACGCCTTGGTCTCGATATGCAACAGTGATTGCTTACAATAAGACTAGTTTCCAACAATATTCCGACTTTGCGACTCTGACGCTCGGTCGTTTTCCCGGTAGTGTGACTGAGGTGGCTGTAGGTATCTGGAGAGCCCAATACGAAAATATTAGAATTAATGATTATCTTAATCTGACCCTCTCCTATCAGGGCATTCAAACAAGTAACTTTACTGTTCGAGTTGTAGGGTTATACACTACCAATATGCTCTCTGATATTAATTTTTATTCGTATAACCAATATTTAGGAGATTTGATCGTAGATCAAGGGTTGTTCACTGGTCATTATTGTTCAATTAATAGGGATACCGTTCTTATCGATATCGACAGGTCGCCCCTGTCCCCTCTAGATAGGAGTGCCTCCTATTCCTACGTGAAGAAGATAGAGAACAATGTCATGGAGAAGTTCGATCCCAACTATGATCCGACACGGTCATGGAATTCAGATTACAGCATGAGCCCCATCCTCTCCTCATCGATAGCTTCCTATACACAATGGATAATGATGACACGTTTTAGTGAGCTCTTGCGGAATACGGGAGTCCTTCTTCTCTTCATCTTGACCATTATGATTGCCGTGAGATACAATGTTAATGATCGACGGTATGAATCGGAGATGCTCATTGCGCGGGGTGCTTCCTTGGCCTCGACGCAGATGATGACCTATAAGGAGATCATGGCGCTCTCGGTGATCGCAAGTATCGGAGGTCTCGGAGTTGGGGTTGTCCTGAGTAGGTTCGGTCTCATCAGTCCGGGCTTTCTCATGTACGACCTGTCGCTGTTTACCTCCACACCGCTCTTGATCTCGATGGACTCTATCATCCTCTCAGTTATCCTTACGGTGTTGTTGTCTTTCTTTGGTATTACTGGTTATCTCATTGTCCTTGCGCCCAAGCCTCGAAAAGAAGAGCGTGTGAGCAAGCTTGCTAAACTCGGACGCTTCCTGACCTTGATTCGATGGGATGTACTGACTATTATTCTGACATCCCTGTTCATGCTATCACTCTATCAAAGTGGCAATACAATTCTCTCCTATGGATTCTTGGCGCTCTTTATCTACATCGGTATTGGGCTAACACCGCTCATCCTCTTCCTTGCAGTCACGAACTTGTATATGAAATGGATCAGAGGTATCTCCTATCGCCTATCTCTTTTCCTAAAACGTGTATTTGGCAAGATTCCATCGATGATCGGTGTGCGCAGGGTCGGGCGTCGCTCCTCTTCGGCAGTGCCTGTCACTATGATCATTGTCCTTGCGATCAGTATCGCTTGGACCAATGCCGTTGTGAATTCCTCGCTGCCTGCTACAAAGATGTCACAGGCGCATTATGCATTTGGATCGGACCTGTCATTCCAACTGGATTCCTTCGCACAGGCCAATTGGACCAATTTCATAGGTAACCTTAGCACGTATGAGGGTATTGAGTCATTCACTCAGATCTCGTGTTTCTCAGTCTCGCTTGATTCGGACCAGCAGCATAGTGCATCAGTTGTTGGAATGAAACCCCCCGAATTTATTGAGACCGGATATGATACGAATGGGCAGCCGATGAAGACCTCTCCACTTCGACCTGTCTTGGAACGGCTCGCCAAGACCCCACACGGCGCGATCATAACGGAGAACCTTGCATCAACATTGTCATTGAGCGAGGGCAATATTATCCGCGGGTTCACCTCCAGCTCCGGTAACACTACTGTGACCTCTTGGTCCGTGATTGGGATCGCAGACGCTCTGTCACCTCTCACTTTGACTGATACTGGGACGGAGATATACGGATGGAGCCCCTACACGTATAGGCTCGTCGGCTTGAATACTATATGGGCCAATTGGGACTATGTGCAGACCCTTGCAAATAGCAGCTGGGATGTGACGTACAAAGTTCTTGTGCACTCCTCGTCCGGTGTGAACAGTACTGAACTTGCGGAACGAATAGTAGATGATTGGCAGGGCGTTCTACAATTGACCACTCCCTATGTGAGTGACGATGTAGAGTTGCAGAACTACAAGTATCATTCTACCTACATGTTTGATGGTGCGATTGATACTATCAGTGTCATCGGTTCTATTGTTGTGCTCTTTGTCGTTTTCATACTATATGGGACTGAAGATATCCATAACCGTAGACGAGAGATTGCACTTCTTCGAGCCATGGGCACTGGGCAAAAGGGAGTTCAGCGTGTGCAGGTTGCTGAGATGCTCACTATTCTCTTGACTTCTACTCTACTGCTTCTGTTATTTGCGCCGATCTTCATTTACAATGCAATGCTGAACACTTCGCCCTCGTTTTATCAGTGGCCATTTCTGTCCACCATTACCCTGCCTGTCTGGCATCTTGTTGGTATCTTCTTCACATTTGTGATCTCGATTGTTCTCTTTGTGATTCTTGTGGCACGCTATGGTGCCAAGATCAATTTGGCTGAATCCTTGAACACGACATGGACAGGTGTGACGCCATTAGGAGGAGAATTGTGAAATGTTTCTATCAACTCGTCTGCGCGCCGGAGCACCTCAGATCGTGCTCACATTGGTCGTCTTTGCCATGGCCTCTGGAATCCTTGGTGGTCTGATCTTCTATGTGGATAACACGACCCCTCAGGTCTATGAAGAAGTCACTTCAGATGTCTCCATAGATCTAATGGTCGATGCGTCCTATTCTCTACAGAATTCAAACATGTCCATCTATGATATCCAAAAGATTGTGCAACAAGAGGATCTTGTAAGTTCGACAGCGGTGGTCTATTATCGTCAAGAATGGCGTTGGAGTCAGGAGCATCCTGTAGATACTGTGATCTCCTATTTGGGTATTGATACCAACTTTTTCAAAGCATTTCCAGGAGCACTGGACCTTCCCCCTGATAATGGTCCACTTATAGCAAACACCTGTTGGGTCAGTAGTTCCGAGCTGAGTTACAACTCGTTGAATATTGGAGATAATTATACTATTGAGTACGAGACGTGGGGGATAAATGGTCACGAGATTCATACGTACGTTCTCAAAATTGTAGGGACCTTCACCTCCACACTCTTTAAGGAACGTATTCAGTGGGATGAGCCTGCTGTGAGCACGCTAGGTGTGATCACCGATAATGTTACCATCCATAAGATTTGGAGCGAAGTGCCAGAATATGGCTCTTACCAGTACAGGATTACTACTTCTGTCTGGGCGCGTTTGGACAAGACATCCTTGCTGGCAAGTGATCCGGCTAAAGTCGATGAGACCTTAAGTTCATTGGAAGTTCGAATTGAGCAGGCTGTCCTGCCATATGCCTCTGTTGACTGGTCTGGGTTCCCATTGCGTACTGCATTGCAGGGGTATATTGCATGGGCAGTGGCTATGAGATTCGTATCGATCGCGTTCTCCATTCCCACGATCATGATGGGCGTCTTACTTGTCTACTATGATTCAACTCTGGGTAGTGATGAGATCCACCGCGACTCGAGTACGCTGAAGACAAGAGGTGCCTCCGGAAAACAGGTCTTTCTCTGGATCATGACTCGATCCTCAGTGGTAGCTATCTTGGGAGGTTTTGGTGCACTACTTACAGGTGTTCTTGCATCATTTTTCGCAGGGACGGTTCGGACGTTTTTAGAATTTGATCTGTCCCGCTTGGCCACGTTGACCTTTTTTGTAGAACCAACCACGGTGGTCATTGCATTTTTGTTCTCATTCATGTTGGGCCTTTTCGCGAGCGTTCCGATTGCATATCATTCACTGACCCAATCCATCGCTGAAGCACATCAGATCATTAACAGACGTGTGCTGTTAGGTCGCGAGTTCATGAACGCCCCTGTTGCAGAGGTCGCATTTTTTGCAGTGACGCTGTATTGTCTTGTTCCTCTTCTGCTACTAAGCGGATATGCCATGTATAACCCATCGTCCTTCTTTGGTGTGATGACCATTCTCACGCCCATATTGATCATATTCATAGTGACCGGTACCAGATTGGCCTCTCGCCCCACTTCTGGACTGAAGGGCCGAGTCTTGAATCGCCTGCGACTTGGAAGACTCAGAGTCAGTATGACGGTCCTAGCAAAATCCGTCCGGATGCACAAGAAGACCGAGGCAACCGCCGTTATGTTTGTGGCAATGGTCTTTGCAGCCAGTACGCTGGCCTCGGTGTCTGCGACTACTGGCTATAATCATGTCACGAGTCTAATACGTTTTAAAGTCGGGGCGGACATCTCACTCGAGGTCTCGCAGACCGCGACAAATATCACACTTGATCTGGTTGATAAAATCAGGAATATCTCCGGAGTCGCTGATGCATCCGGAGTTGTCAGAGTCGTAGGTCACGCATTATACAGGCAGTCGGACTTTACTGGATACAAAGGTAATGTGAATCGCACGGTGACTGTGTGGGGGATCGAAGCATCATCGTGGTTGCGTACAGCTTTTCTATTGCCCTATTTCACATTGTGGAATGATCCTACTACTGCGTTCAACATGGTCGCTCAAGACAATACGAGTATCATCTCTTCATTTCGACCCATCGATCATTACGAACTTCAAGGATATAGACAAATCCCTGTCTACTCGAATCAGATGAAGATTCAGTTACGTCACACTAACAAGAGTCTTGATCAGACAAATACCTCAGAGTGCACTATTGTGGATCTCATGACCACCAATATGGGCTATCCCACATTCTTCCCCGGCCAGCCCAGTGAAAATCAATTTGTCATTATGAATCTTGACTATGTGGTTGCTGTCACAAATCAGACGCAAGTTCAAAAATTCTATATCTCACTTAAGCCTGATGCCAACATTACTCAGGTCAAACACGATTTAATTGGGTTGTCCCCCAAGTCTTTCTCTAAGGTTGAAGTCGTGCAAGAATATCTTGATGAGGCATTAGAGAGTAGAGCGGGGCAGGTTGTGTATGGTATCTATACACTCGATGTTGTCTTTTCAATGCTATTCCTTGTTGTAGGGATTGTTATTGTTACGACATTACGAACGAGAAAACTACGCAGATCATTTTCGATCTTGCGTGCCCTTGGTGCTGACACCTCTCCTATGGGTGTGACTCTGATCATTGACACTGCGCTCACATTGCTCGTGTCCCTGGTCATAGGGTCGCTGCTTGGCCTATTTTTAGGTTGGGCCTTTAGTAATATCCAGTTGGTGTACACTGGTATAAACAGCAACCTTGCTTGGAATCGGCTGTACATTCAATTGACAATACCATATACGCTTCTAGGAGCGATTATCATAGGCGCTTTCATTATCTCATTGGCTGCGAACTTTATGGTAAATCGACTTAGTCTGAATCGGAACATCGCAGAGGAGATCCAATATTCGGAGTGATAAAACATGACTGAAGATCTTGAACAACTAGCTCAGGAATACAAGATTGTCATTCGTGACCTCATGAAGGTCTACAAGCGTGGATCCACAGAGGTCATAGCATTACGTGGTGTGGATTTTGAAGTTCATGAGGGTGAATTCCTCTCCATTATTGGTCCAAGCGGATCGGGAAAGACCACGCTCTTACGGATGATCGGTGCACTTGATAGACCCACTGCTGGACTGGTCCTCTTTGAAGGCCATAATATTACCCTGCTGAATGACTATCATGCTATGCTCTATCGACGGAAAAAGGTAGGCTTTGTCTGGCAGACTGGTAATCTTGTGCCCGGACTGACCGCTATCAAAAATGTGATGCTCCCTATGCGATTGGCTGGTGCTCCCAAGCGTGCTGCTGAGAAACGGGCTAAGATGTTGCTTGCAGCAGTCGGCCTTGAGTTGCGACTGAACCATCGGCCTCATCAACTCAGTGGTGGTGAAAATCAACGAGTGGCGATCTGTGTTGCTCTTGCCAACAAGCCAGAACTCCTACTTGCTGATGAGATTACTGGCGAACTTGATACTGAGACCGCCGATGTTGTCATGCAAATGCTCAAAGAGATGAATGAGGAGTTTAACACCACCGTCATCAATGTGACTCACAACCCTAATGTCACCAAGTATGCAGATCGTGTCCTGCGTATCCGTGATGGCCTGATCGAGGGGCAACGACATGTTCTCTTCGGGGACATCTCGGAGATCGACGCGAAGGGCCGTCTGGTCATTCCCGAGTCGGTACGGCGCTTAGCAAACTTGGGTAAACGTGTCGTACTTAGTGTGACACCTGAGGGTCTGCTTATCAAACCATTAGATGAGTCAGCAACGGAGGTCCCGCAGGCATCAGAAGAAGGAGAAGAGATGGCAAATACATAGACGACTTTATTTATTGCCTATATCTGAAAAGTTCTATAAACGGTCAAGCACGTAATTATACGATAAATATGACCGAGACTAAGATGCCCTGGTCGTTTTATGCAGTAATCATCTCTTTTGGCGTGTTTTTTGCAAGCCTCAATATCTACATCATATCCGAGTTGATATGTCATCCAATCCCAAATGAACCATGGCTCTTTGGTATAGTTGGTGGATTTATCGCGCTTCTCTATTCTATTCATATGGTGCGGGTCCATCAGCGTGAACTCATCGAACGAAAAAGGCAACGCGATCTTGAGGCTCTCGAAAAAATGCATGAGACCATTAAGCGTGAGAGGATTTCAAAGACCAATAAAAAATAGACTGCGAGAGAGCTGAGTCAAAAAAGAGGGGGGAGGCGACGGCGCAGTGGCCGCCGCATTCTTGGTTCCATTATCGGTTCTTCAGATAGAGGTAGATTCCCGCGATTAGAAGAACAATGGTCATACTACCACCCACCACGATGCCAAAGGCAACCAGTAATGGTGGGTTCACGGTGACATAGACACTTGAACTAGCGGTGTTACCTCCAAGGTCTGTGACAGTCAGTATAATCACATGTTGCCCTTGGGAGAGGCCTCCAAAGTCAAACCATATGTTCTCATCGACCCAATCGCCCTCTTCGACAACCAGTCCATCAACAGTAATGGTGTATGTGTCCTTGAAGTCATCAGTCACTGTCCAATTATAGCGGAGCCCAAGATCTCCAATGAAGCACGAGAAGTTCTTGGGCGTGTACACAATGACCGGGGCTATGTCATCCGCCTTGACGGTGACGATCACACTATCGTTGGCGGTGTTCCCACTTGTGTCATTGACAGAGATGAGGTATGTGTATACGCCGATCTCAAGATCATTCAGTGAGACTGTGATCACTGGGTTTTCAGGATTAATAGTCCCATCTACCACTTTATCCCCGTTTCGTGTGACCATGTATTTGTTGATGTGTTCGTCAGTCGCATTCCATTGGATCTGATTGCCGGACTCGGTGTAATAGAATGTCACATCATCGGGGTGTGAGATCTCAGGAGTGACGTTCTCAAGTATGCGCAGAGTGATTGTGTCTTCGGATATATGCTGGTTTTGATCCTCGGCCTCAAGACGAATCGTGTAGGCTCCAAGATCATAGTCGGACACATTCAGTAGATAGTCAAAGCTGGAATTAGTCCATGTGTCTTGTTCTAGCAAGGTGTCATCACGATACACACGAATCTCTTTTGGATATTCATCATAGACATGCCATGTGATGGTGAGATTTGCGGGGCCTTCGAGGAACTCCTGATCACCCGGACTGGTAATCACAGGAGAACGTACATCATATGTTTGAGCAGTGAGATTTCTGCTGTACATTCCATCACCGACCGGTTCGCCTCCATAAGTGATGGTCCAGTTGACAAAAGATATTGGGAGATCCACAAACAGAACTGTGCCATTGCTCTCAGTCACCTTCGAGTCAATCGCAGTTCCATTCTTGAACATGAGATTGATCGTGGCCCCCGTTACGGGGTCGTTTGAGGTCTCGAATGCTACAAAGATCTCAAGATCATAATAGTCCATGTCGCCTGCAAGAAGCCCGACTATCTGATGAGCAATGATGAGAGTGCCATCTGCTGTAAAGTTTGCCTCTATGAGTACCTCACCAGCAAAGGGGCCAGAGATCACAGTCACCTTCCATGTATAGTTCCCATCTGGGATATCTGTGATATCTGCTACACCACTACTTCCTAAGACTAACTGTGTGTAGATGCTATTATTCTCTCTGAAGTGGATCGAGAAATTGAGACCTTCAGCCGGATTGCCTGTCACATCTAAGACTGTGGCATTGAGGTCATCATCATCATTCTCGAGATCTAGATTGCCGACTTCCCAATTTACAGTGGCCTCGGGGCCGTCCGACACGATCTGGCCCTCCTTGACAGTACCCGGAGCCGCGGACCAGGTCACATTCCATTTGTAGGTCCCATTTGGCAGGTTGTAGAAGATGGCATAACCTGTTCCATCGGTCACCTTCGAATCATACTTTGTGCCATCTGTTGAATTCCACAGGGTCACATTCGCGCCTTGAACTTCATATGTGTAGTTCCACACACGGAACTCGAAATCATCATCATTAAACTCCTCTTGGTAATTGAAAACACGAACGTTGACACGAAGATCCGTGGCGGCAGGAATCGCCTTCGTCTGGGTCACAGTGATCTTGTTCGGGTTTAGATGCATAGAACTCATTGACCCTGCAATTACCAGTGTCAATATGAGAAACGCAACTGCTCCTTGTAGTCGTCTCATGAATGGTCACTCTCAAAGGCCCAGCATACCTAATGCTGGCTCTGTCTAAGGCGCCTCCACCTTTGTGGTCAATAAAAGCGTTTCTCAGGATGTATCTTCGTACTATTCTCCTGTGTTGAGATGTTTTTCGACCCATTCGACTGCATCTATGAGTGTCTGCTCTCCTCCTTCCTCTTCAAATGGTTCATGATACAACTCTTCATAGCTGCGCCATGTCTTATCCGCCGAGGCTAACTTCTCATAGAACTCCTTGGTCTTCTCCGGTAGGACAATAAGATCTTCTTCGGACTGTTGGACGAGTGCTGGTATTGCGATCTCTACTGCCATGTCCATCGCTCGTTCAACACTGGCAAAACCCTCAGCGGCCAGACGGGGGGTCGCAAAGTCAAATCGCAGTGGGTCCTCCTTATTACGCTGAACAGTTCTGGGATCCCGTGAGATCAATTCCAAGTCAAGCCCATTGCTGAACAGCTTCTTGACATTAAGGGCTGATAGAAACTTGACGATCCCTCTGACAAATGAGCTGACCTCCAACCGTTCACCGAGGCCCGGGTTAATAATTATAAATCCGTCAATCTCATGTTGATGTGCGGCGCAATACAAGACTGTCATCAGGCCTCCAAAGGAATGTCCCCACAAGAACACATTCAGGTCCGGGTGCTTCTCTCGCACAAGTTGAATGAGATGATTTGTGTCCTCAACAATCTCATCAATGCTCTCGACATGACCCTTTACCCCTGACCAGTGACCAAAACCCCTTAGATCAGGTGCATAGACGATGTATCCCGCGGACGCAAAGTATTCTCCTACTGGGGATATCAGCCCGCTGTGGCTTCCCAGACCATGTAGGCAGACGATTGCTGCTTTTGGTGTACCGTCAGGCTTCCAGACTCTCAGGAACATCTTTGAACCATCATACCCTGTATATTCGCTCTCTTCCATTGTCACAGTTGTCACCTTTTAGCAAACCCAATGCATTCTGTAATCACTAACTGAATAAGGCTTTTTTTATTGAATGTGGAAGAATTGTGAGAATAAAAAACTGTGTACTGAGCGTACAGGTCCCATAAATATTCAGTGATCTTTTTCTGGATACGTTTGTCCATGTTGATGTTCCTGATACGTGGCTTGAGTGCCTCTGACGATCGCTTTTGAAATGCATGACATAGTGCCATTTATAAGAATCTTATAACGGAAATCGCGCCACATGGCACCATTTATAAGGCGATTTATATAGGACCCTACAGTCCTTTATAAAGGGGCAGGAGGAGCATTATGCCTCGACCAAAGCCTAAGACAAAGATTGAGAATGTCGTCGCCTCAGTTATATTGAACCAACGGTTGGATCTCGACGAGATCGCGGCTACTATGCCAAATATCGAATTCGATCCCGAGCAATTCCCTGGTCTTGTGTATCGGCTCAAGAAACCAAAGACCGCCACACTGATCTTCAACAGCGGTAAGATGGTGTGTACTGGTGCCAAGTCCGAAAAAGAATCACGGCGAGCAGTCCACAAGATCGTCAAGAACCTTCGAGAGGCCGGAATCGAGATCATTGGTCGTCCGATTATCGTTGTACAGAATATTGTAGCCAGTGCCAGCCTCGGAGCCGAACTCAATCTTGAGCTTGCGGCAATGAAACTCGAAAATACTCTCTACGAACCAGAACAATTTCCTGGTCTGATCTATCGAATGCGTGATCCGAAGGTCGTTATTCTCCTCTTTGGTTCTGGGAAACTGGTGATCACCGGAGCCAAGTTCGAGCCTCAGATCGATGAGGCTGCGGAGAAGGTCATGGATCGGCTTATCGAACTGGGAGTCATGCGTATTCCAGAGGGCGAAGATTGGGATGTTGTAGAAGACGATGAAGAAGAAGAGGATGACTGATCCTCACTTCATTTTGAGAAAACTGGTGAACTAAATCTACTACGGAGTCCGGCCGATCCCGGACTTCCGTCTTGTTTTTCTCTTTGCTTTTCAGGCAAATCTTAGAAGAATGAAAAGCTCAACGGTGGAATACATAAGACCAGCACTATCATTGCGATCACGAACAGTACGATCCTGCTCCTAGAGATCGGTACTGTGTCATTCAAGGGACCGGGATGTTCCCCGCCACCAGAGAGCATGAACACAAGGATCGCCATCAGAAAGAATCCTGAAATGACCATCAACCCGAGAGCTGCCCACCCAATGTATTTGTGGATCTTGGGACCGACTATGGCTCGAAGTGCATGACCACCATCAAGTTGGCTTGCCGGAAATAGATTGAGCGCAGTGACTAAGCAACCGACCCACGCGGCAAAGGCAAGTGGATGTAGGAATAGAGTTCCGCCATCCGGGATGTATCCCTGAAATGCGATCTCAAGTAGCGTAAAGAGAAGTGGTACCGGAAGGGACCCCGTCATGTTCGGGAAAGCCTCGTCAATGGCCGTGAGCTCATCTGCTGTGACTGGGACCGAGAGAAAGAATCCCACAAAAAGCACTACTAGGGTGACAATGAAACCTGCAAACGGCCCTGCCAACCCCAGATCAAAGAGATCGGTTCGTTCTCTTGGTGGGCTCTTCTGTTTGATGAACGCTCCAAAAGTGCCTCCGATGTCGGGAAGTCCAGGAATAAAATATGGTGGTGTGGCCTCGATCTTTCGTCGTTTTGCGGTCAGATAATGTCCCATCTCATGAGTTCCAATGATGCCCATCAGACCAAGGAGGAATGTCCCCGTGACCAAAAACAAGTCCCAAGTGGTCCACCCCAACGGATAGAACAGAGAGAGGAACACTGGACTCACCGCCTGCATGAAACCCCCCAGCGAGATGGTTGCAAGGGTCGTGACGAAGAGTGCGTAATTGATCCTGATGTCCGACTCGCCCTCCTTCTGAATCGGGACAAATCTGACGATGTATACTCCTTCGTTCTTATCCTTCCAGCGGACTACTGGCCAGACACGTAGTTCCTCGGCTACCTCATCAAGTTCGTTGAATACCTGTTCTTGGACATCGCGGTGTGGGATCTGCCCCCCGGGCCATCGGAACAGAAATGTTGGTTGTCCAAATTCGAGAGCACTGGCCAAGACCTCGAATCTACGTGTGAGAATTGCATCTAGTTCGGTAAAGGTCGGGTAGGAGATGACGCCGGAGAAACCACCAAGAGACAAATTTTAGAATCCTCCAATTTCAGGCTAGTTTTGCTCAAGATTTCGATTGCCTATAAGGATACTGTCGCTGGCATACATACCTATTCGCCCCACCATTATCTAAAAATTACTTGCAGTCGTGCCATATCTATTCTACAATAAGGTTAAAACGATTTTATGAGAAATGATACAGGGGTTCATGATTTATGGGCGAACATGATTCGAGTATGGGTTTGCTATATGTCGATGATGAAGAAGAGGAGCAGGAGCGTCTGCGTCGCAGAACCGAACTTAGAAAGACCGTTTCTAAGTACGTATGCGAGATATTGATATTGGTAATTCCAATTTTATTTTTCTCTTTTACAGCTACTACTCCATCAATTTCTGTTGAACAGATTTCGACCATTGCCGGATTTATCGTGTTTGCAATACTTTTGGAGCTATGTTGGCGAGGGGGTGTTAGATCTCCTGACGAACACGTACGGACTCGCCAATAACATATTGCGATAGATCTTATCAGGCGTTCTCGAAAATTTCATCGCACCGATTTATTTCTTTATTTTTGACCTTGCCTAGATGTGGTGTGACCGTTGATTGTAAGTTGGACAATAGTGGACAGTATGTCCAGAGTCCGCCCACCAACGGCAGTGGGTACTACCTACCTCACCATCATGGTTAAGGTCATGAATGAGATGTGGTTGGGAGTATATACACTCCTATTTTCAATGTCCCGAAATGTCCAAGTTTTCTGCGACTGTTGTCAACCCACTAGTAGTAGTGCATATGCTGGACTGAACTGTGAGCTGGCATAAACGAGATTTGAATAAATATTCCCGATGGTACATATCTAGTCACCTAGGCGTAAGGTGGTATAATTATGGCTGATGCAGTCTATGAAGAGGAAAAGATCAAGGTCTTTGACTGGAAGGTCATTGTTGCCGTGGCCGTGATCTATTCTCTTAATGCATTTCTTCTTGACAGCGCCAGCAGCCTCTTTCCCCACGATGAACGGATCGCCATCATGGTGCCGGCCTTTGCGTCGGTGATCTTTGGGCCGCTTATCGGAGGTCTAGGCACTGGTTTCGGAAATCTACTCTTTGACATCTTCGACAAGATGGTTCTCTCCCACGAGGGTCTCGCAGCGCGTCATGTACTCGGGTTCTTCGCAAATATGATTGGTGCAATGGTGACAGGTTTCTACTCGAGACGTATTGCCATGAAGGAGGATGATGCCATCTTTACAAGGGACAAGCTACTCTTGGTCATCCGCAATACATTTGCTTCCGTGCTCGGGCTGGCTGTCATAACCGGTGTCATGATCGGTTATGGGCGTTGGCTGCTCACGTTCGTGGGCCTTGACTCGTACACCTTGCAGAACGGCCTCTGGCTTGCGGGAATCATTGTGACAAGTAATGGATTTGTTCTTCTTGTATCCATGATTCCTCTCCAACTTGTTTTCATGTTCATCGAGCGACGACGGATTGCTCTTTATAATAAATTACTGGAAGAATCTCGGAAGATGGTCGCCACGCATTGGCCCCACAAAGTCCCGTTCAGTATTGAAGAGTTTGAGGGGACCGGTCATGGTTTCGTACTTCGGAGTTGGTCAACGCTACGGCTCCGTGTTCGAAATAAACTTGACTTCCCGATGAGGTACCGCGTGGAGGTCCGAGGGCAGGATCATGTGGATCCGAATGTCTTCTATACCGAGAAGATTCCCCCCGGCGGTGTGGATGTTGTTGACTTGCAGCTCTATCCCTTTGATGATGCTGACCGCAAGATACAGCTCGTCTTTCGACCTTGGGTGGATCAGAGTGAGATACTCCGGAGAGTCTTTGAAGAGAATACCGAGTTCTTGTATGAATATTCGTATAGTGTGATGCTTCCCGGGAATAGGCGTTTCAGGGTATTGATTTCGCTCATAGGGATCATGGCTCTGATTGCCGGTATCGCTCAGGCTCTACGTAGTATCCAGAGCATTGCCGTTGGTGAGACCGGCGGCAGTTCATCGGCATTCTTTGCAACACTTGGTGTGGTGCTTGCCGAAGTCATCTTTGTGCTGTTGTGGTACTATCTGAAAAAGAAACAATTGGAGGTGTGATAAATGGACTTTGAAAGAGATAACAACCCATCCGATGAAGAAGACTGGACAGAAGACCTGACTCAACCAGAGCAGCCTGAGCCACGTGGGATCACACATGAAGACCTACAGCAGCAACCCACCTCTACTGAGACGCCCTCCGAGAGCGCTTCTGTCCCGACACCGCCTCCATCACGTCACAGACCTTGGAGTGTCTTGGTTCATCTTCTGAATCTGGTGATGCTCGGATTTTCTGTGGCTATTGTCTATGTGTATTTTATGCAGGACGTTGATAGTGCTGTACGTGATGTCCTTGCAGTTGCAGCAGGCGTGCTTTTTGCTATACTGTTCCTTGCCATGCTGATCTCAATTCTTCTCAAGTCACCCTTTAGCATAATGGGCGCAAAAACACATGAAGAGATGATCTCCCGTTACGGTCCAACAGCCAAGAGTAAGCCCATTATCGCAATTAATGTGGACGAGCCATTTGTGCAGTATCATGCCACGACTGTGAAGATCACGGTGCGGAACATCTCATCGAGCTTGGGTCTGCGTGTGCGTTTCCACTCAATGGATCATATCTCTCCCTCAAGTATCGACCTGCCACTTGCACCTGGTGAGACCGAGGCCATTGAGATCCAGCTTGTGCCGATCGCTGTTGGAGAGCGTGAGATCTCGATTGAGTTTGCTGACCTCTTTGATGCGGACGGCAATCTGATACCAAAGTTCGAGGCCAATACGCTCGCAGTAGAACGTTTCAGATACATTGCCCGAGAACCAGCCTTTGGCGGGATAACGGCAAGTCAAGTACGCATTCTGAAGACTGTGGTCTCAGTTGCGACTGCACTGGTCGTCGGCTCGGGATTCATCCTTGCATTCTTTGGGGATGCTCTAGGTGGGTTTGACCAGATCATCAAGACCTACATGCCGATGCTTGTGATCTTGCAGGTTCCCGTCTTCTATCTCTATTTTGCATTGATGAATCGATTGCCTTCATAGAACAAGATTGCGGGCCCTATACTCTTGTAGGGCCCGTCACACTCTTTTTTATTTCAGAGATATCTTGCGGTTCTCTACATGAACTCTCTAAATATTATTCCTATAAATGATCCAAGCATGGACGCGAACAAGACAAAGAAGAAGTAGACTGCGGCCACAAAGGCTCCGGTGATGATAAATTCTCCAATGCCAATTTCAGGAACAAGCATGCCTGGCACCGCAAGGAACAGGATGAGCAGGATGACGAAGAATATTGAGGCAAGAATTGACGAGATTAGTGTGTGCTTTAATTGTGGCACTGTCATTCCGATGGGGATTGCAAGCGCAATAGGCAGATAAAACATGAAGACAGCCGTATCAGGAAGCGCGTCTATCACAATTGCGGCAAAAATCGCTGTATCAATAACGGCTATGAGTAGAGGCATCAGCAGCATGACGATTAAGTCGCGTCTGTCTTCTGGCATCGTCCAGAAAAGAAAACGCACCATGGGCACTCCTCTCTTACTGAGTTGCCGTTCTTCTCTCGGTAAGGGTCGTAGAAACGTCTTTGCTCTCTCTTCATCATCGTCTTCAATTGGGGGCTCTGTTCGATAACGTGATTCGTCGCTCATCTCTGCCACTTGTACCCGGCAGGTGCTGATTTATAGGATAAAGTCTTCGCATAACGCAAATCTACCAAAACCTCTATCTATAAGCAGGGCTCTCTATATGTATTGGTTGCAACAATGGCAGAAGGAGAGACTCGCAAGATGAAAAAGTCATCGGGTGGTCCCAGCGAGGCAGAATTGACTCGTCGAAGAAAACTCGAACATATTGAAATCTGTCTCCAAGAAGACGTACAATGTCATCGTTCCACAATGTTCGAGCATATCGATTTTATCCATAATGCTCTGCCACGGATTGATAAAGACTCTATTGATCTGACCATCAATTTTCTTGGTCTCCGAGCGAATGCTCCAATTGTCATTGCGGGAATGACTGGTGGTCATCCTCAGACGATCGAGATTAATCGGCGGCTTGCTGAGGCTGCGGAGGAACTCCGGATCCCTATTGGGGTTGGAAGCCAGCGGGCTGCTGTCGAAGACTCTTCCTTGGAGGACACGTTTCGCGTGGTTCGAGAGACCGCTCCGTCTGTTCCTCTCATTGCCAATATTGGTGCTACTCATGTTGACGCCGCTGAGGCCGCAGTAGACATGATCGAGGCCGATGTTCTGGCGATTCACCTGAATCCACTTCAAGAGGCCTGCCAACCAGAGGGTGATTGTAACTCTATTGGCGTCCTTGAGAACATTGCTGCAATCATGGATGTCGTAGATGTTCCTATCATCATCAAGGAGACTGGTGCAGGTATCAGTGCCGAAGTCGCTCTCGCTCTTGAAGAGATCGGCATTGATGGGGTGGATGTTGGTGGTGTTGGCGGCACCAGTTGGGCGGCAGTCGAATATTATCGTGCTCTGCGAGATGGTGACGAGCTGAAGGCACAGCTTGGTCTTGACTTCTGGGACTGGGGCATTCCCACTGCTCTCTCTGTCATAATGGTCACTAATGCCACTGACTTGGATGTCATCGCAACAGGCGGCATTCGTAGTGGACTTGATGTTGCAAAGGCCCTCGCTCTTGGTGCAAACGCGGCCGGAGTCGCACATCCACTCCTCAAGTCCGCAGTAGAAGGGACGACAAAGGATGTGATTAACGACCTGAAAAAACTCATCGAGGGTCTCAAGACTGTTATGTATCTTAATGGGTGCCGAACCGTTGATGACTTGTTTGAGCGATCCCTCATCCTCTCGCCTGAACTCATATCAACACTGAGTTCGCTAGGAATCGATCCCGGTAAATATTCGAGGGCATGAGAGCCCTCGATTTCTGCTTTTTATCTCCGTTTTAACAGTCCCTTTCTCATGAGATACTGCGATCTCTTCCAGATACCATTAAGCATCTGGACGGCCTCCTCGATAGTATCTCCCACAGGGATACCATTCAGTTCGAAACCTCTGATGATCACTTCGTACTTCTCCAAATCCGGGACATATGCTACTACTGTCTTCTCGTGTTGTTTTGCAACGTTCGCCACACGGGCTCCGATCTGTAATGAGATGCCGGGCGCGTACGGTAGAAGCAAGAGCAGGGCTGCATCAATATATTCTACTTGAAGCATCTTGTCAAGGACCTGCTCATAATCAACATCTGATGCGCTTCCGGTGAGATCGCACGGGTTTCTGAATGACGCTATTGCCTGATATGCAGGGCTCATGACCGATCGCATAGCCTCTTGATCCTCCTCGTTGAACTTGGGGAATTTGAGACCATAGAAGTCAGCCTCATCGGTGGCAATGACTCCGTGACCACCACTAACGGTCAGGCACCCGATGTTCGGTCCGCTCATGAGTTTTGGTTGAAATGAGAACACCTTCGAATATGCCATGACCTCATCTTCATCGGTGGCCTCAATGACTCCGTATTGTTTGAATGCCGCTGTAGCGACCGCACCATTTCCAGCAAGGGATGAAGTGTGGCTCTGAGTCGCACGATGCCCCGCCTCGGACTGGCCACCCTTGAAGACAATGATTGGTTTCTTTGGTGCAATCTCATCACATGCATCAACAAAGTCACGACCCTCTTCTTTTCCAAAACCTTCAATGTATGCGAGGATCGCTCTCACATTCTTATCTTTGCCAAAGAACCTGACAAAATCGGCGGTCTTTGTCTGTGCCTGATTTCCAATAGAGACTGCAGCCGCAATTCCCACATCGCGTTCAGCAAACTCTTCTAGTCGCTCTACCAGCCAGCCTCCGCTCTGGGATATGATCGCCACATGGCCTCTGCGTGGACGGGCAACTCGTTCAGATGGGAGAAAGAAGGTGTCCACGACATCCGGAACATAGACCCCGATACAGTTGGGGCCCACCATTGTCATATCATGCTTGTTGGCAATCTCAATGATCTCTTCCTGAAGAGTTGCTCCACTTGTACCGGTCTCACTAAAACCTCCAGAAACAACAATGACTGATTTGATTCCTTTTTCGCCACACTGTTCAAGAACTCCCGGAACATATTTTGCAGGGACCGAGATGACCGCAAGGTCTATGTCATTGGGGGCCTCCTCGATGGACTTGTAGACCTTTTGGCCCTCAACTGTACCACCTTTGGGATTGATGGGATAGGTCTTGAGACCGTTCTCAAAACATAATTTTCGGAAGATCACATTTCCCGGCGAGAAGGGGTTTGATGTGGAAACACCCACGACCGCCGTCACATTTGGGTTAAGCATCTTATTGAGACCGCTCACTCTAATTCCCTCGGCTTGATAATTTTCACTAGCTCTCTCTACTTATATGCGATATGGCTGACCACTGTGGCACAGTTCAACGTGAACCGCGACTAAGGCTTCATCAATGCAAGGATCTCGCGAAGTCTTGGTTCGGCCAGCATGGCATGTTGGAGTTTGCAGAGCAATTTCGTTACTTCTGCATAGATTACTTTTCTATGGTCATCCGAGTCCGATTCCGCGTTCTGGAGTGCCTCTTGGCATCGCTGATTAATCCGCTTGATGATTCGCTTTTCTAGTTCGGGACCACCCCAGCCAAAGCCGTCAAAGGCAGTCTGGGCCTCAGAGATCTTGTCCTGAACTCGAAGGTCCTCGCCCTTCAGCAAGTTCTCCAGTCCCGTAAAGTATCGTGCGACTGCCCGTTCTATTCGTTCAGTCTCGGATGGAGAGAGTTGCTTCTCCTGTGGTCTGTGTTTCATGAGGTCCTGTAGGAGTCGGGCGCCGGGTGCCTCTGTGAGAAGGCCCTTGATGATCCGGGTCAGGAATTCCGAGGGAACTTGGATCACGTCGCCAATATACGGTGAGTCTGATTGATATCTGTGGATCTCCCGCATCACTTCGAACCAGAAGGTCGGAAGTAGGACATGACAACGGCGAGAGTATTGTTGGATGAGGCGATTCGCCTGTGATATGAGTCCCCACTCATCATCCTCCATATCGACCCGTTTAAAGGGCTCTCTTGCCTCTTCCTCTGCATGCTCATCGGGCAATAGTGGTACAAGACCAGCCGCCCTCTCTCCCGGAAGAGGAGCGGCAGTCGTTGTTGGTTCTGCACCTGCAGCTGGAGCAGTCTTTGCAGGGGTTGACCCTTCAAGCAATGAGAGGATCTCCGCAGCCGTACTTTGGGTCTCAACATCCTTTGCCTTCTGAGAGAGCTTGGGTAAGATGCTCTCCAGCTGGGCCATCCTCTTGACGATCAGGCTAAGAATGTTCGCGGTGGATGAAGGTGTTGCTTCGTTGGTGAGGGTCTCCTCGATCCATTTGCGTGTTCTCTTCAGTCCCTGAGTCAGCGAATCGACCCTGTCCGGGTCCACGTTCCCTGAGACCTGCGAACTGAGAATAAAATGGATCAGTGTGGAATTAAGTGTCTCAATCAAGAGCAGCCTATCCACGAGATCCTCTATGCGAAACTCAGAACTCAATCTTGCCCCTCCGTTATGCTACTGGTGTGCCTGATTCCATGTAGTAACTGAATAGCTCCCTGAAATCGTTGATCGCGTTCACCAATTCTTTTCGTGTTGTGCCCTTTGATCTCATGAACCAGCTCTGCTTCAGAGGTGAGGGTCCGCTGTGCAGGTTGACCAGTTGAGTTGCCTCATTGATCAGTTGCACCAGCTCTGGAATCTTTGGTAGGCCGAGTAGTACAAGCAGATCGACCGGGGCATCGGGATTGTCCTTCTGGACGTAGCACGGAGTGATTGCCGCACCCGGTGCAATGAACTTGTCAAGTGCCTCTTTGAGATGCATACCATATTCAGCCTTTGAGATGTGTCTTGGTCCACTGAACACGTAATAGACACTCTCCGCATTTGGCTGGTCTCCGATGTCCGCGTATGACCATTCTCTGATCGTGTAGTCGATCATGCTCTTGATCTGTTGGGGCATGCTGCCAGCATCAGGGATCAGTCCCACATCTGTATAGAGCGCAGGAACAACTACTGGGTCCAGCTTTCTTGCATAGTCCGCAAGGTCTGTTGTTGGAAAGACATCCTTGCCTGCCTCGTGTACTCCGGGTGAGAGCATGGCCTCGACCACATCCAACGCTAGCGGGTTGACGAGCTCAACAAATGCCTGCTCGGTCCTCTGTTCCAGTTCTCCTGACTCTTCCAATGTCGAGGGCACCATTCGCTCGATCTGTCCGATATCTGCGATATCCACGTTGAGCTCTCGCTGAAGGTAATCGACACTATCGGCTCTACGAGAATTGAGAATTCGTTTGAGCATGGTTCTGTTGCTCAATAAGATCGTCAGGTCCGCACCGCGTTCTTGAAGCTGAGCCCTGAGCAGTTTTGAGACCGCCCAGATCGAGTTGAGTGCCTCCGATGACTGTCCCTCAAACGGTAGGACTCCAATGACGTAGACGAAGATCCGTCTTCCCTCTTCTTCTTGGAATCGTTGCTTGAGGAGTTCGATCAGGGCAGGAGTGCCTCCACAGCCCGTCCCGCCTCCGAGGCTGGTAAAGATGCTGAAGCCAGAGACCCCTTCAAAACCGAGATTGCTAAGCTGGTCAAAGATGATGTCCTTCGATTCCATGACCGCGTTGTAGCCGTCCATGAACCGACCACCGACACCGATCTCACTGGCACCGTACAGCATTGTGTGTTCTTTTGGAATGTCATATTTTTCTCGGACCTTGGTCAGATCCGCTCTGTCCGTGTTCATGAGAAGATAGCCTCGGACACGCGAAGGCAGCCTCTTGTCATGGCTTGCCTTCAGGTACGAACCTACAATATTCGAACCACATTCACCGATCCCGATTGCAAAGACCTCTGCGGCCTTTGTCGCCTCTTCTTCACTACCTCTTCCTCGTAGCATAGTTGTCGCCTCGTTCTTATCCGCTTTTTCGTGTCATTGAATCCGCAATCTCTCTTAGAGCCCATGATAGATATGAGCTGATGTCCTCTCTGCTGAAGGTCTCCTTGATTCGTTTTGTCTGATCCTCAAGAAACTTCTCGCGAGCATCAGCACCCATTGTTGGACTGAATCCAGTCAGGTACATCTTGAGGGACTTGTGCCAGTCATCCATCTTCTCGACCTGTGCCAGCCACCCCTCACGGACCTCTTTCAGCTTCTCGAAATACGTCAGTGCATCTTCAAGCACGGTCGTATCGGCAAGCTGTTTCTCCAAGTCGCTGATCTGGTTGACCGGATAGATGATCTTGGAAAAGTCCCTTGGGTGCTTCTCGATTACACGCTCAATTGTTGCGTAATAACTACTAGCTGCACGTAGTCTATTGTCGAACTGCTGGCTGTCCTTGGCGGCCACACTCTTCAGCACTGAGAGCATCTCCTCCTGAATATTCGCCAGTGTCAGACAGACTTCGAGAGCCTCGTTCACATGTTTCGATTCGCTCTCTAACTGTTTTGGTACCTCTTCGAGAAGGATCTTGAGCCGTTGCACGAACTCGCTCATCCCTTGCTTCTCAAATATGTCAACAGCACCTTTGATCTGCACATATGCCGTATTGGCCCTGTCTTTGATCTTGTTATGCAAGTTCGGTGAGGTCGTCAGTGCCATGATTTTGTCGAAGGCCTCCGCTGCCTCTTCGAGGTCTCTTGGGGGTGACTCGTGTACGGCCTTCAGTGTGATGAGTTCTGTGTCCACGTCGACACCAATGTTCTTTGCCTGCTGGAATCTCTCAATGAGTTCATCGACCTTGTCCATTAAGGTCTCGATGACCTTCTTACTGATCTTTTTCTCATACAGCTCTACCATCTTTCTTGCAATCGTTGGCAAGCTGAATACATTGTCTGCGGCCACGCCAATACTGTTCAGTTCAGCAATGGCCTCCTGGACCTCAGAGGGAATCTCAAATCCGGCACCCATCAGCTTTGCCGCAGCAAGACGGATCTTAACACCAAGACGATATCTCATATTCTCAAGTGCCTCTTTGGCCTTGACCAAGATACCGTCCTTGAGCGCTTTCATCTCCGAACGAATGATACCGAAATCTTGGAGGGTCTTGATCTTTTCAGAACCCGCCTCAAGTTCTCCTGTGATTGGCATGAAGATGTCTGCATACGCTGGCTTGATTGTCTGAAGGTCTTGGATGATCGCATCTATCTCTTGGATGCATGCCTCTCTGAATGTGGCAACTCCGCTATCCACAGCGGTTCTGAGGCTGTTCAAAGACTCCATGAGGTAGACAATGCCACCTTGGATGTCTTCGACCTTTGGAGCCTTCTTGCCCAACTGCGCATAGTCCAAGACTCTATCGGCCGATGTGGCGAGCTCATTGAATCTCGCTATGTATTCCCGAATCTTGTCAGTGATGTGATTAATGGCATCGTCATGCATTGACTTGGCCTTTGTGTAAATCCGAATGAGATCATCAATTGGTGCCTTCTCCAGTTTGTCCCTCGACTCGGCAATGAACTTGCGTACCTCAATGACATCTTTGATCCCTGTGTCATCGGGGACATCAGTGGCCCGCTGGAGTTCTTCCAGTAGGTCCTCAAGCTTCCCTTTCAGTGAGATTCTGACCTGTCCCTCCCATTCCACCATTTTCTGGTAGGCGGATAATAATGGTGCGACATCATCGGTTTCTGTGCTGAGCGCTGGTGCTGGTGGGATGATATCAGAAGTTGTTGGAATTCCTCCGGCCACGATCTTTGAAGTGATCTCATGTTGCATGTTGATGATGCGGTCTCGGAGCATATGTGCCATCTGTTGCTTGGCCGAGAACAGTTGGTTCTCAAGGCTCAGCAGTGTTGTGAGATCAGTGGCTGCCGAGGCATCACGCGCAAGCAGTCGTAGCTTCTGGGTAAAGTCCATTGGAAGATCCAGCCCGAGTCTGGAGGCGGTGCTGATGGACGCCTGCAGGGACTCGATATCTGACATTAGTGAGGCACCGAGCATTCTCCCCACTTCGCCCTTTCGCCCATCTAGATAACCTCGTTCCTTTACGAGCTTCTCTCTAAGAATGATCAAGTCCGAGAGAGACAGGAGTGAGATATCATCAGTAGATACAGAGGTTGCAACCTCACCTCTGTCTATAGTAATATGGCGTTCGTAGGTCTCGACCATACCCTTGTTCTCATCTAGAAGATTCTTTACCTCGCGCATCATCTCTTGATGTAGACTGGCGTACTTTTTCGTGAAGACATCAGCAAAATCGTACAGGGTTGCGGCATCTCCAAAATCTCCCGCTCCGATCGATGGAAAATTAGTCGCGGCGAGTGCTTTTGCCTCGTTGGGCTTTATTGCTTGAATCTTTGGTATGAGATTTACAACCTGTCGTTGTTCACGGCGGAATAGATCCGCAAAGTCTCGAACAATCCGCATAAAGTCTTCTTCGAGTTCCTTATCTGCCTTCTCCAATACGGATTGGAGCTTCCTCTTCTTCATGAATCCGGCGCTTCCGAGCTCGTTCTCGATTCGAGTGAGTTTTGCATAAGCATCATAGAGCTGGCGCAGCTGTCTATCTGTCTGCTCTTCGAGTTGGGGATTGATAGTAATCAGCATTCCTTTCATCTCGGAGAGCTTGTCGAGCTCTCGTCGCCACTTGTGCGAGTCCATTCGATTTCCTCCATATAATGCGGCATTTTGCCATTTGAATTCCATTTCTTAAGTGTATTCTGGATACGTATGAATGGGTATCACAAGGTGTCAGATAAGTATACCATATATGCTTACTTAAGCGAGCGGCGAATGTCGGTTTCTTAACGAAAAATCGGCATATGTGACGAGATTTTTGAGACCAGAAAACGCCTTAAACGACTGTGGTCATTCGTCTTTAACCACAACAGGATAGTTAGGGACGATAACATGGCCGATGCTCCGGGAGGAACTGGTGACACATTACCACTGACTAGCAATCCGATCACGATACTTGAATCAGAAGCAGTAAGTATTACACATGACAGCGAGTTTCTCTATGCAGCCTGTCAAGACAACACTGTTCGAGTGTGGTCCAAGTCTGATTGGCAATTGGTCGCAACTCTTGGTGAGACAAGTACTCCACCTCTACGTGTTCACGTGGACAAGGAACACATCTATGCGACTTGTGAAAAGCGAGTCTATGTATGGAATCGAGTCTCCTGGGGGATGGTGGGTTGGTTCGAACTCTCTTATGGCGCTCTTACTTCCGTTCTATATGAGGACAGTTTCTTAGTTGGTGCAAGAGAGGGCCGTCTGGTTTCCATTAACAAGAACACTCACGAGACCTCTAGTTGGCAGCTCTACAAATCAGATGTCACTGCGATCTGGACCGACAATACCATTATCTGTACTGCTGCGCGAAAAGATGAGAGTAGGGTCTGGACACGACAAGAGGGAAAGGCTCCAGTTGAGATCGCAAAGCTTGAGAAGAAAGGTCGATGTACCGCAATTGTAGGGACGAACGAGTACGTCATCTTGGGAATGTCGGGGGGCGAGATCCAGATCTGGGACCGGCTCGAGTGGACCCTGATCAAGGCGTTGGAGTCGGTCAACTCCCATGCGGTCACAAGTCTCTGGACAAATAATCACTATTTAATAATCGGGCTGTCCCAAAATATTGTATCCATTTATGATCTGAAGGGTGGTTCTGAGATCGGCCAGATCCAACTGGATGGTCAAAAGATCGAGGCTGTGGATGCTGATCACGATCGAATCTATGTCGCCGCATCCGATGGTATTCATGTTGAACAATTACTGCTGGGCGGGTCAAGTGTTGATCTTGACACGGACGTTGGGATTGAGTTTGGTCGGAGCCTGTTGAAGACCTCGCCGTATGATGTACTTGAGATCGTGTTGACCCGCAAAAAAGAGGGTGATGTATTCCTTCAGGACGGACAATATCACGAGGCCGTTGCGGCCTACGAAAATGCATTGCAGCTCCTTATTGATAGCACCCACGCTCTATTAGAAGTCCCCAAAGAACGTGAAGAGATCACACAGGACGTGAACCGGCGTCTGGGCCGAGCATTGCTTCACTCCAAGATCATTGAGTTACAAGAACTTAGCAAACGGATTGAACAGATCTCTGATGAATTCGACATGCGTGGTAGAACGGAGATCGCAGAGTCTGAGATGAATGCTCTGTGGACTGAGACACGTCGTGCCATCAAGGAGGCACGAGTGCTTGCCGAAGCGCAGGCTGGAGATATGCTCAGTTATCAGCTGACCTTCATTGCCGACACGCTCGATGATGATCTCGCGTCTGCTGAGGAGAAGGCCAATCGTTACAAGGAGAAGGTCAATCAGGCCCGAGCGATGGTCTCTAATATCATGGCCGAGTGGCGGTGGATGGAGCGACGCCGTACGACACTTGAACAGCGTCAGTCTTTTCTCGAGTCGGCCATAAGTCGGATCGAACTTGCTTTGAAGGACACACCACAGGATGATCAAGAAGTGATCGGCATCCTGTCAAATGCAATCACCGAGTATAAACGGCTCCTTGATCAGATCTCCAGGATCATCAGTGCTGCTGACAGTAAGGAGGCAGAAGAATTACGAAGCCGTGAAGAAGCTCTCTCTGCGATCACAGGTCTATTACAGGTCATGCCCAAGAAGCGCGATGTACTGTTGGCGATCTCTGATATTGCTGAACGAAAACGCGAGTATGAACGGTTGATGAGCGCCCTGAAACAAGCTCTTGAGACCGCGAACAAGTTCAAACTCAAAGAGGAGGCCCGCAACATTATGAATGAGATCGAGGCGTTGGAAGGTCTCAATGGTTCAGTCGGGAACAATCTTGTCTCTGAAGCAAAATCCGTTGAGGGCGCTCCTGAGTGAGCGGACTATGAGGCTATCTCAATATCAAAATCTTCGATGGAGAGGGTCCCTGACTTGATGATGCTGATCCAGTCCTCGGCAAGAAACTCAAGCTCCGGGTCAATCGAGAAGGAGAGTTCCGCGGCTGCGAGTGCTTCTTGATACTCGCCTATGAAGAAATGGCAGATCGCATAGTTATACCATGCTGGTGCAGAGTTGGGGTTGAGAAGGATAGCCCGTTCAAGTGCAGCAATCGCCTCTTCAAAACTCTCCAATATCATGTACGCATTTGCAAGGAGCAACCACTTACGCTGATTTCGTGGTTCGAGTTTCAGACTCTTTTGCAGTGCCTCAATTCCCTCATCGCTCTCGTTCAGCAGCAGGTGTAGGTATGCCTTGTCAGTCCAAGCACGCTCTGACTTGGGATCTATCTGGATGATGTGTTCTAGGGCGGATATTGCATCCTTTGGTTTCTTCAGCGCTAGGCTCACAGCGACCATCTGTTCCCAGACACTCTTGTTTCGAGGATAGAGCGATGCACCTCTCTCAAGCGTCTTGCGTGCCTCATCATATCTGGCCTTTGAGATCAGTGAGGCTGCTTGTGATAGTATCTGTTTGATACCACTGCGCGAGGTGTGGTTGGTCATTTTTGAGTGTCTCCAATCAGTGATATTTCATATTCACTACGTATATCTCAATAAAAATAACCAAGAAAAAGATTGTTCTGGTTGCAAATTGCCCTTTTTTTGACTATTTTATGGCAATTGCCTCGATTTCGACACCTACGTCTTTGGGCAATCTGGCAACTTGTACCGCAGCCCGCGCCGGAGGGTTCTCGGGGAACCACTTTGCATATTCCTCGTTCATCTCTCCAAAATCGTTCATGTCACGCAGGAACACAGTGACCTTGACGACCTTGCTCATGGAGGTCCCTGCTGCCTTGAGCACTTCACTGATGTTCTTGAGGGCTTGATGCGTCTGCTCGGTGATCGAGCCGGTGAGTAATTTACCGGTTTCAGGGTCCGCTGGGAGTTGGCCCGAACAGAAGACAAAATCTCCTGCGACGACTCCCTGCGAATAAGGGCCTATTGCCTTTGGAGCTTTGTCTGTTGCAACTACTTCTCGCTTCATAATTTAATCCCCTGCTCTTCTGGTGATACTATCCAGCCCTTTAATCTACCGAATAAGGTGATACTCTCTTTGACTTGTGATCTCAGACGATGAGTCTACATATTACTAATCTCTGACGCAAAGATCTCGTTGACCAGCTTGTACACGCGCTCGTATTTGATCGCCTCAACATGATCCTTCTCCAGGGCCTCCGAATAGACAAGCTGGAACTGTTGAGTAAAACTTCTGACCTTCTCAAGCAGGATCTTGTATGGTTTCTTGGTTATGAGCACTGTAGTGAACTTTTCCCCCTGCGTGAATAGAATGTGCTTGTCGCCCACTGACATACTGCTCAGACCCTGATCGCTCTTGAGGATCTCTTTGAACAATGACTGGACCCCTGTAATTCCTGCGGCTGTGAGGTCCTCATTGGCCGTGGAATCTTCCTTGAAACTCTCGTGAAAGATCAATAGGCCACTATAATGTATCACAAAGAGGTCGTATATTTGATTGTACCAGTCCAACTCGTCAAGGGCAGGTGATGAGAGTAGTGTGATCCCCATGATTCCAAGGCCTGTGACAAGAAAGAGGGCTGCGAGGATGTATATGTTCGCTCCAAGCGTGTAGTATGCAAAATCACTTCTGCCAACGTACCCCAGAAAGCCAATGAAAAAGGCGATGAATATTATTTCCATGCTATGCCGTACCGTTCCCGAAGTGCTACGAACTGCATAGATGAGGAAGAGGCAAAGTACAAAGAACGCAATGAGGCTTGCCACTAAAGCCACTATTGTCAGAACATTATACGGGACGAAAATAGTTATGGCGACTAGTAGCAGTCCGGGGACAGATACCGCATGCTTTGGCAGATACGGAATGATCGCCTCCATCGCATAGTAGAACGCCAGCAGTGCGATCATCATGGCCAGGTAGCCTGCTTTTGTCATTAGAGACAGTAACGGATCTTCGATAAATATGAAATCTGACAGGATAAAGAAAAAGCTGTTAAGAGCCATCCCTAACATGAAGATCGACCAGCTGATAGTACTGTCGGACCATCTGCGAATCGGACTTCGAAGCCATTGCACTAACAGCACAAACGCAAACAGTGAGGTATAGATGACTACTGCTGAATCCAAGACAAGAATAATATCCCGAATGATATCCGTTGTTCCAAATAGTGGCATCGAACTCGCCTGATCCTATCATGTTCAAGTTCAGTGTGAATAGGCTATACTGGCCCGTCTAATAATCATATCTTGCTTGGACCGATCTTGAATGGTATCGATTAGCCCCGTTCACGATTCTTCAAATTCGCGTATCCACTCGTCCGTGAACATCGACTCGACATCAGCAGCGTCTGCGAGTTCTCGGCCAGCCATCGTATCAAGTAGGTTCTTAGTCCGGATGAGAAGCTTTCTGTCCTTCTTGGCGAGTGTATCTGCAAATGCCAAGGTCTCCTTCATTAGATCGGCCTGTGTGAATATCTTGTCTGCAAGTCCTATCTCTTTTGCCTCGCCCGCAGGAACGGTCCGTCCTGTGAGAAGGATATCCTTTGCAATTGAGACCGGTACCAGTCGCAAGAGTCCTGATGCTGCGCCCATCCCCGGAAAGATGGAGAGGTCAATCTCCGGAAGCTTGAAGGCGGCATTATCCGTGACGAAACGGAAGTCACATGCGGAGGCTATGATTGCACCGAAGCCCATTGCGTAGCCATTGATCGCGGCGATTGTGATACAGTTGCGTGCATCCCTGATCGTTGCGACGGTCTTTTCCAAGAGTTTGAAGAAGTCACGGTACTCGTCCTTTTTGAGACCCTTGACCGTGTCGATATCGAATCCTGCACTGAAGGCTCTCTCTCCCGCTCCTGTGAAAATGACGATGAAGACCTCTGGATCATTTAGTAATCGTGATGTCTTTTCCTCAAATGTTCGAAGCATGTCATAGGTGACAGCATTGAGCTTTTCCGGACGGTTGATCGTCACTATGGCAATACCGTCTTTCTGATCAGCAAGGATCTCACCAGTCATCTATCTTCACTCTCCCAGAGCAGGTGTTGCATTTCCAACTCACGCTGTATATATTCCTTCGGTCTTCCCTCAAATACCTACTGCGTCTATATTCTATCGTCGCGCGCAGTCTCTCCAACTGCTCTGATCAGTCCATGCAAGCATGGCAATCGTCAGATACATGTTCTGCCTGTTGCCTGTGAACCTCGCATATGATTCCTGCGTCACGAAGAATCTTGATGAGGTGGATGATCTCGCGGGTCATGTCCTCATAGACCGCTGCATCACTTGTCCGATGATCCCACGCCTCCATGATGTTGTTCGCAGCCTTCTTTATGTACGGGATTATGTCATCGGGGAATTCAATGGTGTCGCCCCTCGATCTTGCGGTCTCCGACTTGCGGAGCTTGTACTGTGATACGGCTGGTTCTGTGATCCCCAACATCCGCGCTATGTCTTTCTGCCTCCGGCCAGCCTCGATCATGGCCCTCGCAAGTTCCCTCCGGATTGCTGGAAGAATGTACCAGACTTCTACTTCTTGCGGCATCATCCATGTTCTCTTCTTTGGACTGCCGTCTCTCTTTACTCCACGTGGCACTGCTGTCACTCACTTCGTCTATTGCTAACAATAGTGAAGATTTTAGATTAATAAGGCTGTTGCCACGTACATATTTCCTCACCGTCAGTATTATGTGGTTGTTCACATATTCTTCTCTCGATGAACGACGACGAGATCAAAAGGGCGGCTGAGATCATTCGCCATGCAGAACATCTTATTGCATTGACCGGTGCAGGGGTGTCTCGTGAGTCCAACATCCCCACGTTCCGAGGAAAGGACGGGCTCTGGCGCAATTATGATCCAATGGACCTTGCCACTCCGTCCGCCTTCGCACGTGATTCGCAACTTGTCTGGGAATGGTACGAGTGGCGACAGGGTCTCATTGCCTCCTGCGAGCCTAACCCCGCGCACTATATGCTTGCTGCGTGGGAACGCAAGGGCCTGCTGAAGACGGTGATCACTCAGAACGTCGATGGTCTTCATAGGCGTGCTGGCTCTGAGCATGTGTTGGAAGTCCATGGAAATATCTGGGCTGTGAAGTGTGTGAACTGTTCCTATCACGCGTTGCTTGATCGCCCCGCCGTGGGAGTCCCCCGATGTCCGGAGTGCGGCGATCTGCTTCGGCCGGATGTCGTCTGGTTCGGCGAGAGTCTGGACCCGGATGTGATCTCTAAAGTCTATGCGGAATTGGACCGTGCTGATGTGTGCCTGATCATCGGCACTTCGGCTGTGGTTCAACCCGCCGCTTCATTCCCGCTTGTCGTGAAAAATCATGGCGGTACTCTCATCGAGATTAATGTTGAACCCACTCCGCTCACTACGGTCTCGGAGATCTCTCTTCAGGGGAAGGCTGGTCATCTTCTTCCTCTGATCGATACTCAGCTAGACTCCTAATATCGACGTTAATTAATTATCAATTATTCAAGTCGGTATGACTACCTGTGTGCGTGTATTACTAATTACTTCTGTGTCGTGCATGCGATCTTTTCGAACTATTTTTATTATTAGACTTGGGCTCAGTATGGATCTCTCACGTGAGTTTGCGAACGGGATTGTCGGTGATCCCTGGCTGCCCCGGATATGAATCGGTAGTGTTCGCACACGCAGATACGCCCTCAAATTCATGTCTGTTTTTAAGAGCTGGTGCACACGCTGAGTTATGAGGTAGGTGTAAATAGTGAGAAGGCTTCTTCAGTATATCTTTTCACACATGGCGCAACGCGCCGTGGATAAGGCAATCAAAGAATTGCGTGACCCTGCGACCACAGACGAGTTCTTGCTCTCGGTCCTTCGAGAGAACCAAGACTCGATGTTTGGAAAGAAACATGGTTTTGCAGAAATCTCTACCGTAGACGAGTTCAGAGAGCGAGTTCCCCTCTTCACTCACGCGGATATGGCCCCTTATCTCCAAGCGTGTCTTGCAGATCCCACGGCCTGCACCCTGACGCATGACCACATATTTTGGTTTGCGCTCACGTCGGGGACGTCAGGCAATCCAAAGCGGCTCCCCCTCACCCGACGAGGCCTCTATGCATCACAGCGGGTCATGGGTCTGCCGATCATGGGGTATGTCCACTATACAAGCGATACCTCTCCTGTAGGACCGCTCCTTCTCATTGGTTCTCTGCCGCGTGTCACAGAGGTGCAGGGGGTACCTGTGGGTTGGCTTTCAGGGGTGTCCCGTGTGATTGCGGGGGGTTTTATGCGTCGCAATATGCATCCCCCTTTCGAACTATTCGAGATACGTGATTCACAAGAGCGGATGTGGAGGTTTATGCTTCATGCTGTTGCCATCAAAAGGTTGGGAAGCATGGGAGGGCTCCCCCTATCCGAGCTCATGTTCCTTCGAGAAGTGCGAAGATCTACTGACAGGCTTATTGCTCATTTCGAGGGAACTGATACTGCTCGCCAGTTGCGGGACGCTCGTGACGATCAAGGCCTGCTGGACATCGCACAGCTCTGGCCCAATCTCCGCATTCTCATGGGTGCGGGACTCTCCATGCGCCCCTATCTCCAGTACATGCATCAGACGTTTCCAACAGTGACCTATCTGGAGACCTATAGCGGTAGTGAAGGGACCTTTGCAGCACAGATCGATCCTGATGACACGATGTATCTCGCCTCACATGTCAACTACTTTGAGTTCATCCCCTTAGAGAAACGTCATCTTCCCTCTCCGCCCGTCCTCTCATTATCCCAGGTGCGTGCGGGTGAGCGTTACGAGGTGGTCCTCACAAACCTCTTCGGATGGACACGTCTGCGACTTGGCGATATTGTCACTGTGACCGCGACCAATCCCGTACGTATCACAAATGTGAGTCGGATCACCACTACTACAACTGTGGCAGGGGCGCAGCTCACAAATATACAGGTGGAGGACGCGGTCACGGAGATGACCGAGAGATCACATGTGCCTCTTGTGGACTTTACGTTGGTTGCAGCAAACTCGCAGCGACAATATGTCTTGATCATGCTTGTGGACGACCCGTCACATGTGGACTTGTCCGAGGTCGCTGTACTGTTGGATCTGGCCCTCTCTAAACAGTCCGTCTCATACCACGACGCCCGAGAGAGCGAGGCATTGCGTCCTCCGGCAGTGATGCTCACTGCGCGATCGATGTTCCTTGATCGCACGCATGATTCTATCTTTCAGGTCAAACCAATCGTCTTAACGGATGATGAGGGTTTTCTGCGGAAGTATAGTTCAGGGGTGGTCGCAGGCGCATGATGCGTAAGGAGGCACAAGCAACAGCATGACGACCATTTTCTGTGTCGTTACCTGCACAGATCATTGACGTTCGATGCTCTGTCTATACGATCAAGTCTGAGGTCGCTGTCCCCGACCACATCAAGGTCCTCTCCGAGATACAAGGTGGGCGGTGACCTCTGCTTGATACGACCTGCCCACGAGGCTGTATCATACAGATCGTTCTTGAGGAGAGACTCGCAGATGAGTCGGTGTGATGAGCACGAAAAATGCACCCGCTAAAATACAGTCATCACGTTTTGACTAGCAAGACTTGTTTTTATCCCCTCAATCTGGGATCTTCTTCTGCGACTAGAGGATGCGTTAATTGGGAGGACCGAAGAGGGACTCCGTTTCAATCCCCTCAATCTGGGATCTTCTTCTGCGACGCAGATGTAGCCAAGTGGACGAAGGCGCGAGGCTTGTTTCAATCCCCTCAATCTGGGATCTTCTTCTGCGACTGAAACAGGACCGTGATTTACAAGAGAGAGTTGACATGTTTCAATCCCCTCAATCTGGGATCTTCTTCTGCGACTTTAATTATTGCGCTAATTGCGGTTATAGACTCTATGTTTCAATCCCCTCAATCTGGGATCTTCTTCTGCGACACTATCAATTCCTGCGCCAGTAAGAAATGCAATCAGTTTCAATCCCCTCAATCTGGGATCTTCTTCTGCGACACGAGTCATAAGATAGAGATAGGGCGCGCTTGCGGATGTTTCAATCCCCTCAATCTGGGATCTTCTTCTGCGACTAGTAGTAGCTGCGCTCGCGTGCTCGCGGTCGCGTTTCAATCCCCTCAATCTGGGATCTTCTTCTGCGACTGGGGCCAAAACCCATGAAAAATAAGGAAAGGGGTCCTCATAAGTCTTTGTGGGGTGGTGCA